>DASTFG010000251.1:0-10527 GCA_035708785.1 Anaerolineales bacterium | reverse complement strand
GAGAAACTCTTGATACAACGCTATTTTCCAACATCCTTATTTCGTATGCATGTCCTAAAACCACAGCGAGTTCGGTCCATTGACCACGATTCTCGCTCTCTTCACGCTTTTTCTCGTGTTTCATTTGGATAAAGTCTAGCTCAGGAGGATGGTTTATATTTCTCTAGATCCACAACGCCGACGAAGGGCAGGTTCCGGTAATACTCGTCCAGGTCGAGACCGTAGCCGAAGACGAACTTGTTGGGAATGTCGAAGCCGCGATAATGGATCGGCACCACCGCTTCACGTCTCTCGGACTTGTCCAGCAGGGCACAGACCTTAAGGCTGCGCGGCTGGCGGAGCTGCAGGAGTTCAAGCACATATGCGATGGTATGGCCGCTGTCCACGATGTCTTCGACAAGCAGCACATCCTTATCGCGAATGTCCATTTGCAGGTCCATCGTGACACGTACCGTGCCGCTTGATTCACGTTTGCCTGTTCCATAAGAGGAAACAGCCATAAAATCCACCATGTGCGGGGTCGTGATGTAGCGGCTCAGATCAACGAGGAAAGGGACTCCACCGCGCAGGATGCAGATGAGCAGCAAATTCCCATCCGGGTAATCCATGCTGATTTGCGAGCCCAGTTCTTTAATGCGTGCCTGGAGTGTTTCTTCCTTGATCAGAACTTCGGCGAGTATGTCTTTGTAATCTTGCATGTATTTATCCATTGTCTGGCTGCTGACGAGCGGCCTCAGGCCGCTATGACGAACCTCAGATCATTCGCCCGGCGGCTCGGCCGGCTAACGCGGGACCTCATGATGTTTTCTACATCTCGCCTCATACATCTCGGACGCGCCAACGATCACCACAGGATCATCAAAGCGTGCGGGCTTGCCGTTGACCAGTCTCTGGGTGCGGGAGGCCTCGTCGCCGCACACCATGCAGATGGCGTGCAGCTTATCCACCTGCTCGGCCATGGACATCAGGACCGGCATCGAGCCAAAGGGCTCGCCGCGGAAGTCCGTGTCGAGCCCGGCGATCAGGACGCGAATCCCTCTTGTGGCCAGCTCATCCGCGACTTGGATCACTTCCGGGTCGAAGAACTGGGCCTCATCGATCCCGACGACCGTTGTATCCGGTTCGACTCTCTCTCTAATTTCTGCAGCCTTTTGCACGGGGATGGCGTCGTAATTCGAACCTGCATGGGAGGTGACTTTTTCCACGGCATAACGCACGTCGATGGCGGGTTTGAATACCTGCACCTTTTGCTTTGCGATCCTGGCGCGTACGAGCCGCCGGATCAACTCGTCTGTTTTGCCGCTGAACATCGAACCGCAGATGACTTCAATGGAACCATGGATATGGCGCATGCATTCTCCTGCCCCTGTAAAACAGGGCGTTGGGATCAACAAAAAAACGGACGGATGTGAAACATCCGTCCGTAAGTTTACCTGAGAATGATTATTCTGCAAGTCCCTTGAATTCAGGCCGCAGCTTCGGGGATCTCATAGCCAAGCGAGCGTAATTTCTTCTTCGCAGACGTCAGGGAAGCCTGGCCGAAGCCCGCGATCTCCAGGACACCCTCATTGCCACGGTTGAGCCTTGCAAGGAATTGGCCGACGTTCTCGATGCCAGCCTTTTTGAGTGCATCCGTTGCACGGGCTGTCAGCTCAAGCTCCTCGATTGGCCGCGTGGGTGAGCCCCTGAGCTCTTCCTTGGCCTTCTGCTGTTCCACATACGTCTGGCGGGCGGAAAGCTTCTTGTAGAAGCGGTCCACCTGACCCTCTATGTCAAGAATGCGCTGGGCCTCGCCGGTGAAGAACGGGTGGCAATTCGAGCAAATGTCGACGCGGATTTCCTTCTTCGTCGAGCCGGTCGTCCAGGTTGTGCCACACGATGCGCAGGTAACCTTTGCATCGGGGTAATATGTCGGATGGATATCAGGCTTCATCTCAGGCCTCCGTCTGCGGGAGGACGTTGACGCGCTTTTGTCCATGCACGACATCGAACGCCACCAGACCGTCTGCTGTGGCGAACAGTGTATCATCCTTGCCGGCATGTACATTCAAACCGGGCTTGATCTTCGTGCCGCGCTGGCGCACAAGAATATTGCCGGAGAGCACGAACTGACCAGCGTAGCGCTTTACGCCCAGACGCTGGGCATTCGAGTCACGTCCGTTGCGGCTGGAGCCGCCACCTTTTTTATGTGCCATGTCTACCTCTCTTACTACTTGTTCGAGCCAGTCTTTTTGGAAGCCGGCTTAGTCGTCGCGGACTTGGAAGGGACTTTCTTCGCCTTTGCCTGCTTCTCCGCTTTGGGCGCTTTCTCGGCTTTTGGAGTTGCCTCCACCACTACTTCGGTTTCAGCTTCCTGCGTTTCTTCGCGCTCGGCAGGCTCTTCGACCTTACGCTTTCCTTCTTCGTCCGGGCGGCCGATGAAATCCACCATCAGACGTGTGTACTGCTGGCGGTGCCCGCCGCGCACACGGATGCGCTTCTTCGGGCGATATCTGAACCGGTCAATCTTGGGGCCTTTGATGTGGTCCACCACGGTGACTTTGACCAGAATATCACTGATCGTGGGCGTCCCGACCAGTACATCGTCGCCATCTGCCATGAGCAGGATGCGCTCGAAATCGAACTTCTTACCCGCTTCAACGGCCAGTCGGTCCACTTCGATGGTCCGCCCTTCGACGGCGCGGTACTGCTTGCCGCCGCTCTCTATAATTGCGAATCTCATTTTTACTCTCCAGTCATTCACTTCGCCATATGCCTGCGGGTCTGAGACCATCGCCTGCGAACGGGGAAGCTGGGATTTACAGACAAACCGCCCCAGCGAGTCCTACTGCTGAGGCAGAAGCGGACGATATTATACATGCGGGATGTGGATATGTCAATAAAATACCGCGTTAATTTAATATCATCACGCTGTAAGGTGCCTTTGATTCGAAATACAGGCAGTGGATCTCGCGGAGAGCCTCAAACCGTAGTACAATTGTTCTATACGACTTGACTTCTTATTATACTGATCCTGTTCCGTACTTCGATTTCTATGATAGATACTTTTCCTACTCCCGGAATCGGCTTTAGCCCTGTTCAACGTCAGATTATAGAATCCCCTCTTGATTCCAAACGCTTTGTCTCCGGCCGCGCGGGTGCCGGCAAGACCACCGCGGGCGTCGAGCGGATGCGCTATCTGCTGGCGCAAGGCGTCCCTGGCGAATCGATCCTCATGCTTGCCCCACAGCTGAGCGTCCAGGAGCCATACCTTGACTTGCTCCACAGCCCCGAACGGATGGCCGGCGGGGAAATGACGTCCGTGACACTGGGTGGCGGCCTCGCCCGGCGTGTCTGTGACCTGTTCTGGCCGATCGCTGCGGAAGCGGCGGGCTTTGCTCACCCAGACCAGCCTCCGGTCTTTCTCACTCTTGAAACCTCACAGTATTACATGGCTCATATCGTCCGCCCACTGCTGGACGAAGGCTATTTCGAATCGGTCACGATGGACCGCAACCGGCTGTATTCCCAGATCCTCGATAACCTGAACAAAGCCGCGATCGTCGGCTTCCCTAACACCGAGATTGCGTCCCGTCTGGATTCGGCTTACTTTGGCGACCCGGCGCAGCGCCGCGTCTATCAGGATGCGCAGGACTGTGCCACCCGTTTCCGTGAGTATTGTTTGCAGAACAACCTGCTTGATTTTTCCCTGCAACTGGAAGTGTTCTCCAATATCCTCTGGCCCATGGATATAGTCCGCGATTATCTCAGGCGCACCTATCGTCATTTGATCTATGATAATGTGGAAGAGGACAGCCCGCGCGCCCATGACATTATCCGCACCTGGCTGCCTGCGTTCCAGTCCGCTTTGTTGATCTATGACGAAGGGGGAGGCTATCGCCATTTTCTCGGCAGCGATCCCCTCACCGGTCATGCCTTGAACGAGCTGTGTGACGAGCAGATCGCGCTGGATGAATCGTTTGTCATGTCAGAAAATATTGCAGATCTCGAGTCCAGCCTGCAGCAGATCATTCTGCCTGATCCGACCATGCCTCCACCCGAACCGGCTGGCGGGGAGGGTGTGCGGATCATTGCCTCCCGTTTCTATCCCGAGCTGCTCGACGCGGTGGTCGCGGAGACGAAGCTGCTCGTCGAGGAGGCCGGAATCCCTCCCGCTGAGATCGTGGTCCTTTCTCCCTATCTCTCGGATGCACTCCGTTTTTCTGTGATGAACCGCCTGGAAGAGGCAGGCATTCCCACGCGCTCTCACCGTCCGTCTCGCTCCCTGCGCGATGAACCGGCCAGCCAGGCGCTGCTCACGCTCGCCGCCGTTGCCCATCCGGATTGGGACATCCACCCGCCGCGCTTCGATGTGGCGTATGCACTCATGCAATCCATCGAAGGGCTCGATCTGGTGCGGGCCCAACTCCTGGCCGAGATCGTTTATCGTCCGCGCGAATTGCGTCTCTCCACATTCGATAAGATCGACCCAGGAGTCCAGGAGCGGATCACGTTCGTCGTCGGCAACCGCTATACAACGCTGCGAGACTGGCTGCTTGCGTATCGCGAAGGGGAGGAGCTGCCGTTCGACCATTTTCTGCGGAGGCTCTTTGGCGAAGTCCTTTCACAGCCCGGCTTTGGCTTCCACACCGACTTCGATGCGGTGCGGGTTGCCTCCAGCCTGGTCGAATCGGTCCGACGCTTCCGTCAGTCGCTCGAGTCCACGTACCTGTACCAGGCTGATGGCGCGCGGTTTCCACACCTGGGAAAGGAATATATTCAGATGCTTCAGGATGGCGTCATCGCCGCGTCTTACGTGGAGGGCTGGCGCAGCCAGAACAAGGATGCGGTACTGGTCGCGCCCGCACACACGTTCCTGATGATGAACCGGCCCGCCACCGCGCAGTTCTGGCTGGACGTCGGCTCGAGCGGCTGGCACATGCGGCTTGCCCAGCCATTGACGCATCCGTATGTGTTGACTCGCGAATGGGAGCCGGGCCGGGTCTGGACCGACGCAGACGAGGTCGAGACCAGCCGCGCCTCGATGGCACGCGTCGTCTCGGGACTGCTGCATCGCTGCCGGGAACGCGTCTATCTGTGTCTGGCGGAACTGGGCGAGACCGGCTTCGAGCAGCGCGGTGATCTGCTGCGCGCCTTCCAGAGGGTGCTGGAGACAAGTGATGATACAGGTGATTAATGGTTGATCTGACTTCTGGAAGAGTAAAATATGAATCAGGAGAAAGCTTATGAGTAAAGTTCCGAATCTGCAGAGAGAAGGAAAAAAGGTTAACAAGCCTCTGAAACACATTAAGAAGAGAAAGGTCAAGAAGAAAGGTCAATTGAAACTTTCGGAATTCTTTCGCACATCGCCGTTGGCAGATGTTGACCTATCACGTGACAACTCACCTTAAGGGTTGCTTGATTCAGTGCAGCAAGAAAAGGCTGTTTACACGGCGTTTTGAAGGTGCTGTAAGAGGGCACAAGTGAGAAAAAGGCGTAATAAAAAATGTAATCCAGATGAAAATCAGAATGAGTGGCCAGAATGGTTCACACCAATCACGCACCCTGTTGAAAGCGAGATCTTAGCATACGTTTTGAAAAGTAATAGTCGATTGGGCGAGGTTTATTTCACTGTAAACATGATGCAAATCAATTACATTGTTTTCAAGAGAAATTATGAGGAACTAGTAAGATTGCAGGATGAATTCAACAAGCCATTGATCTTTCGGGAATTAGCTTTACAAACAGATAAAGGACGAGAAATAACTCAAGACGTGATTTTGGAGTTTACGAGGTTGCTGCATAATTTTCTCGCCTCAGCAAAGATGCTTGTAGATGTAACTAGACGATGGGTAAGGCAGCAATTCGATGGTACTGAATTTCTCATTACCTACCAAGCCGAGATTACAAAAAGGTTTGCAACTAATGTTCAAGCCAATTTCCTAGAAGATTTGCGTAATTTCGCGTTACACCGAACTCTCCCATTAGCTATTCCGGAGCTAAGATTACAACAAGTCGAAGAACATGCACTTAAATCCAGTTTAGGTATTGTATTAATCAAGAACCATTTACTTGAGTGGAAAGAATGGTCTGAATTAGGGAGAATGCAAATGGATATGGTATTTGATGGTGAAGTTGATATTCAATTAGTCAATAAACAGTATTTTGACAATGTGACCGCGTTTACGAGATGGCTCTTTTGGCAGGTTAGGAACTTTTTCAACAACGAAGTGAACCAAATTAATTCCGCCATACAATCGGTACCAAAGAGATCATGATTTTCATCCCTCGACCCTCTCAGGAGCAGATCCTCCGGTATCGCGGTGGCCGCCTTGGCATTGCGGCAGTACCTGGCGCGGGGAAGACGCAGATCCTCTCCGCCCTCGCCGCGCAGATCATTGCGAGCGGCATGCTGAACGAGGATCAGGAAGTGCTCATCGTCACGCTCGTCAACTCGGCGGTGGACAACTTCGAAGCCCGCGTCAAGCGGTTTTTCGATAACCCTCTCCAGGCGCTCTACCGCTACCGCGTCCGCACGCTGCACGGATTGGCGCACGACATCGTCCGGGAGAAGCCCGCCCGCGTAGGCCTCGAGGAGCGCTTTGCCATCCTCGACGAGCGCGAGGCCGACTTCATCCGCCGTGAAGCCGTCAACGCCTGGCTGAGCGCGCACGCCGAGTCGCTGGACGATTATCTGGATCCTGCGCTCGATGAATCAAAGCGCGATTGGGTCCGCCGTCAGCAGTTGCCGGATATGATCTCGAGCCTGGCGCTGGCATTCATCCGTTCCTCGAAAGACAGGCGCCTGACACCCGAAAAGCTGCGCGCCCTGCTCGACCAGCAGCCTGCGCCTCTCCCGCTGGCTGAGCTGGGGCTGGAGATCTATGCCGATTACCAGCGCGCCCTCGCCTATCGCGCCGCCGTGGACTTCGACGACTTGATCCGCCTGGCGCTGGAAATCCTTGAGATGGACGAGGAATACCTCGAGCGCGTGCGCTATCGCTTTCCGTTCATCCTCGAAGACGAGGCGCAGGATTCAAGCCTGCTGCAGCAGAATATCCTTGGCCTGCTCTCCGGCCCGGGTGGGAACTGGGTGCGCGTGGGCGATCCCAACCAGGCGATCTTCGAGACCTTCACGACCGCCTCCCCCGAGCTCCTGCGCACCTTCATTGCCGAGCACCCGAGCGTGGACATGCCCGAGTCGGGCCGCTCGCAGCCGTCCATCATCGAGCTGGCCAATTTTCTGATCGACTGGGCGATGGAAGACCATCCCATCGAGGAGGCGCGGACGGCTCTCTCCCTGCCTCACATCGCGCCCGCGCCCGAGAACGACCCGCAGCCCAATCCGCCGAACGATAAGGCCACGATCCGGTTCATTAGCAAGCGACTCACGCCGGAAGAGGAAGTGACGGCGGTGGTCGACTCGTTGAGCAAGTGGCTGCCTGAGCACCAGGATGCGACGGTCGCAGTTCTGGTGCCGCGTAATACGCGCGGCGTGGAAGTCATCAACGCGCTCAAGAATAAGAACATCGAGCACGTGGAATTCCTGAGCAGCACGTCCAACACGCGGGCCGCGGCGGGCTCGCTGAGCAATTTGATCTCCTATCTTGCCGACCCGCAGTCCGCGCCGAAGCTGTCGAAGGCCTATCAAGTGTGGCGGCGCGACTGGCGCGAGGTCAAAGAACGGGCGAAGCTGATCCGTGACACGAGCACCTGGCTGCGGAAGGTGGGGAACGTGGAGGATTATGTCAACCCCGGGCTGGCGCTCTCTCGCGGCGAATCGATTGCTATCGCTTCTCTCTCGAGGGGAGATGGGGCCGCGACGATCGAAGCAATTACCGGTGAGGGAGTTGACGAGGAAATCCTTGCAGAACTGACCGATTTCCGCGTCCACGTGCGGCGCTGGCTGGAGGCGGTCACGCTCCCGATCGACCAGTTAGTGCTGACGCTCGCGCAGGACATCTTCACCGAACCCGCCGATTTAGCATTGGCGCATAAGCTCGCGCTGGTCCTGCGCAGAGCCGCGGACGACCATCCTGAGTGGCGCCTCCCGGAGCTGACCGCCGAGCTGGCGGTCATCGCCAAGAATGAGCGGCGCTTCATCGGCTTCTCGTCGGACGATTCGGGATTCGACCCGGAACAGCACAAGGGCAAAGTGGTGGTGACGACGATGCATAAGGCCAAGGGGCTGGAGTGGGACCGCGTCTATTTGATGAGCGTGAACAATTATGACTTCCCGTCGAACCAGCCGAACGACCGTTATATCTCGGAGAAGTGGTTCCTCCGCAACAATCTAAACCTGGAGGCCGAGGCGCTAGCGCAATTGAATGCAACAATGTCTTCCGGTGAATACGACTGGTACAACGAAGGCGCAGCCACGTTGGCGGCGCGCACGGATTACGTCAAGGAGCGCCTGCGATTGTTCTATGTGGGAATCACACGAGCGAAGAGGGAATTGATCGTGACCTGGAATACCGGCCGGCAGGGTGATGCGATCCCGAGCCTGCCGTTCTCCGCGCTGATGGGGTGGTGGGAGGCAGTGGGGATGAATATCTGAAGAGATAGATTGACACATGCGCATGTGGATGTGTATAATACAAACATAAAAGGAGTTTGCATGCCAGACCTGCAACGTGTCAATCTTTTGCTCGAGCGCCGCCAGCGTGAAGCCTTGGAAAAACTTGCGCGCCAGCGGAATCGCAGCGTTAGTGACCTGGTGCGAGAGTATATCGCGGCCGGTTTGAAAGAGGAGAACAGCCCGCAACGCGAAAGGCTGCTTGCCCTGGAAAACGCTCGCGCACTCAAGGAACGTATCACGAAGCGCCGAAAGGGGAAACGTCTCCCAAAGACTGAAAAAGTCCTTGAACAAGTACGCGAGGAACGGGTGAATGAGCTACTGGGTCATAGACGCTAATATCGTTGTCCATACTGTACTTGACATCACGGACCGGCTTGCACGATTTTGGGAACGGGTGGGCGAGGAGCAGATCACTCCCTGTGCGCCGCGACTTTGGCTGAGCGAAACGGCTTCGGCGATCCGCTTTCTGCTCTCGCAGAAGGAGATCACATCGGAAGAAGCAGAACAGGCTTTACGAACAATACACGGTTTACGCGTGGAAATTATCGACGAAGATGAGGAGCTGAGCTTGCGGGCCCTGGAATTGGCGGGAAAGCTCGGGCAGTCCAAAGCCTTCGATGCTTTTTATCTTGCCATGGCGGAAGAACTGGCAGCGGAATTCTGGACGGCAGATGAGCGGCTGGCGAGTCGCTGCCGAAAAGATCTGAAGCTAAAGTGGGTACATTCGATCGCGGAAGTTTAGGAAGTTACCTGGTGAGCGAATTTGGAGAGACCTAGCGCGCCGATCAACAATAGAACTGTTTCGCCCACTGGCGATATTTGCCAATGGGGCCATCGCCTTTGGCCAGGGCGGGCAGGTTGGTGTAGCGCTTGTGTTCCCAAATGGGAAAGTCCTGGCTGGCATCATGCGCAAAGCCCCTCAAAACAAAGCTTGCGATCAAGGGGCTGAGCAACGCTCCAAGCGGCGACTGCCAAGATTTTGCTCGCAAGGCCAGCCGCAGGACCACGCGATCCTCATCTATGGAGGTCGGCAGCACCCACAGGCGCGCGGTCAACCGAATTCTCGGAACATACACGTTGACGAGTGAATATCCCAAACCATAAATCTGAGTCTCAAACTCGAAGTCAAATTCGGTCCATTCGACTCCCAGAATCTTCAGCGCGCGTTTGACGGCACAGGCGGTGCTGAGATGCGGACCGGCCGATTCGAATTCCTTCAGCACGCGCAAGTCACGATACCGGTGAACAGGCGAAAAATGACCGAGGTCCACGCTGTTCTCTGTTGTTTCCTGCGGGTGATCGTGGAGTACGAAGGACTTATAGATGAGCCGGGTCCAGCCCGTAGTGCCCAGACAGGGTACTTCCCAGGCCGGGTCTTCATTCCTGCTGTGAAAGTAGAGCAGCAGCAGGCCATCCTGCTCGCGCAGGTGCCAGGTTCGCAGTCTGGCACTGGGTGGGATGGGCGTGTCATATCCCGTCCGGACACAGGTTCCCTGCCCGTTGAATTGAAAGCCGTGGAACGGGCACTGCAGGACTTCCCCATGCACCGAGCCGCCATAGCCGAAGTGTGCGCCGAGATGAGGGCAGTACGCGTCCACGGCATACGCCTTCCCTAAGTCCGTGCGGAAGACGACCACCTCCTGCCCCATGAATTTGCGTGCCAATAATTTGCCGGGCGCCAACTCATCAGACATACCGAAGGCATACCAGCCATTGGGATACGGGAAAAGATCTGGACGAGGACCCATCGTTTCTCTCCTTGTTTCGCTGAAAATTTTATCATCGCTGGCGCGGGCACCATCCGAAATATTTTGCTTGCGGCCCGAACTTAAAACACCCCGGTAGAAGATGTACCGGGGTGTTGCCTAGCCCAAACCTCCGAATGGTCAGTCGTTATCTGGGTTAAGGTTTGGCAGAACGACGCAGTCGATCACGTGGATGACGCCATTGCCAGCCTCGATGTCGGTGGC
>DASTFG010000250.1:0-9317 GCA_035708785.1 Anaerolineales bacterium | reverse complement strand
AAGATAGGACGAGCTTTGGCGGGTTGTGGTCTCCGGTCTGAGAACGAATCAAAGACCCGCCTCGCCGACCAACATGCCTCTATTCGAGCATAGTCAATGTAACGTGTTGGAAATCCTCCGCCCTAACCCCGCTCCTGGCCGGCTGCGTTTTGCGGTCTTCGACTTTGATGGCACTCTGTCCCTCCTTCGCACTGGGTGGCAGAAGGTGATGGCCGATCTGATGGTGGAAGCCCTCCAAGCAACGCCGCGAGCTGAGGCTGAAGCTCAGCTCCGCACCCGAACCGCCGAACCCATTTTCGGGCTGGCGGGTCGGCCGACTGTCATACAGATGCAGTGGCTGGTCGACGAGGTAAGGCAACGCGGCGGGACGCCCCAGACCGCTGAGGCTTACAAGCATCAATACCTGGTGCGACTGTCGGAGCGCATCGGTCACCGGGCCGACCTTGAAGCTGGCCGCCAGCCGCCTGAGCGGTTCCGTGTGCCCGGTGCGCTGGAGTTCGTGGCAGCACTTCATGCACGCGGCGTGGCCTGTTACATCGCCTCCGGTACCGACGAGACTGCCGTTCGAGAAGAGGTCGCCCTGCTCGGCCTCGCGCCGTTGATCGCCGACCTCCGCGGTGCTCGGGAGGATGGTTCTGATGCCAAGCGCGTAGTAATTGACCGCCTCATGGCCAAGCATCGCCTCTCAACCGGAGAATTGGCGATGATTGGCGATGGGCGGGCCGAGATAGAGTATGCACGGGCCGCCAGTGGATTGGCCATTGGCGTGGCCTCAACCGAGGACGAGCGGGCCGGCATTGACGCATGTAAGCGCTTGCTGCTGATTGCAGCCGGCGCGGACGTTATTATCCCCGATTTCAGCCAGCCTGCTGAGTTACTGGCTTACCTATGGCCCGCCAGGTGAAATCTATGCCTTATCCCCAGTTCGACCGCCGTCAGCTCGAAATCAAACCATTAAGCGAGCGCGTCCACGATATGACGCTCGACCATTTGCTTAAACTAGACGATCCCATTCCACCCGTGGACGACCCGGCACTGCCCAAGATCGCTGAGCGCATCGTCCACGCCCGCCAGGCTGGCCGACCGGTGATTCTGCTCATGGGTGGGCACGTCATCAAGCAAGGCCTGTCGCGCCAGGTGATCGATTTGATGGAGCGCGGTTTGCTCACACACATTGCGATGAATGGCTCGGGTCCGATTCATGACTATGAGTTGGCCCTGATCGGTAAGACGACCGAAAGCGTAGCGCGATACATTACTGAGGGCCAATTCGGCCTCTGGCGGGAGACCGGGCAACTCAACGATATCATCGTCGCTGGGGACCGCGACGGGCTGGGCTTGGGCGAGGCAGTCGGGCGCGCGATCGAGACCGAGGCACTGCCGCACCGCGACGTGAGCATTTGCGCCGCGGGATACCGCCTGCGGGTTCCGGTCACCGTGCATATTGGCATCGGCTACGACATTATTCACGAGCACCCAAACTGTGACGGCGCGGCCTTAGGGGCCACCAGCTACCGGGACTTCCTGGTTATGACTCAGGCAATCACTCAGATGCAGGCCGGAGTGGTGTTGAGTGTAGGCACACAGGTGATGGGGCCGGAGGTCTTCCTAAAGGGTCTGGCCATGGCCCGCAACGTCGCCCGGCAGCGTGGAGAAGCCATCAACCTCTTTACCACGGCAGTGTTTGACCTGACCGACCTCGGCCACGATATCCATCACGAAGCTCCCAAAGATCAGGCCGCCTATTACTTCCGCCCCTATAAAACTCTCCTAGTCCGAACCGTGGCCGAAGGCGGCGAAAGTTTCTACGTGCGCGGCATGTACCGCCAGACCTTTGCCACACTTTATCAGCAGATTCTACCGCTCGTCTCATAAAAAAGTAAACTTTTGTCATGCTCCGTAAGCCAGAATCCAATTCCAAACTTTACATCATTATGCGGTACTCTGTAAACCGAGTGGGCTAATGGACTCTGGCCGCCTGCAAGACCTCCTCAACCATTTCCCCGGTGTAACCGTGCTCATCGTCGGGGATTTCTTCCTCGACAAATATCTTGATATTGACCCACGGCTCAGCGAGCCCTCGCTTGAAACTGGTCTCGAAACCTACCAAGTCACCAGCGTACGCCGGTACCCGGGCGCAGCCGGGACGGTTGCCAACAATCTGCGCGCGCTCGATGTCAACGTGATTGCGCTGAGTGTCGTTGGGGAGGACGGCGAAGGCGACGATCTCCGGCGTGGGCTGGATCTCATCGGCGTTGAGGGCGATGGGTTGATCTGTGCGCCGGGACGTTTTACTCCCACCTATCTGAAGCCGATGCTCTGGCAAGGAATTACACCGGCGCGCGAACTCAATCGCTTCGATACTAAGAACCGTACCCCGCTCCCGGTGGAAATCGAAACGCAAGTGATCACCCGCCTGCATGACCTATTCAGGCGCCCACTCAGTATTGTCATTGCTGACCAGGTGTCGGAGCCAAACTGCGGGGTGATCACCGATCGAGTGCGCCTGGCGCTAAGTGAGTTGGCCCGTGCCAATTCGGCCACGATCGTGTTGGCCGACTCACGGGAGCGAATTGGCGAGTTCCGCGATGTAATGCTCAAGCCCAACGTCCGTGAAGCGAGGCGCGCAACCGGTCTCACTGACCTGGCCGCCGCCGGCCGGGAGCTGCGCCGCCGCACCCACCGGCCCGTCATTGTTACTCACGGCGATCGCGGCATGTACCTATTCGAGCTGGAAGGCGAGCAGCATATCCCGGCCATCCCTGTCGCTGGGCCTATTGACGTCGTGGGTGCGGGAGACAGTGCCATGGCGGGATTGGTCGCGGCACTTTGCGCGGGCGGCACGCTGGCCGAGTCAGCGCTTGTCGGCAATCTGGCCGCGTCCCTTACCATTCAGCAACTGGGAGTCACGGGCACCGCCACGCGGGCGCAGATACTCGCCCGCTTCGAGGAAGCGGGCTTCCGCTAATTAATTGGTGGTTTTCGGTCAAGTGTCTACTTGTGCTTGGGTTGAAATCAGGGCACTTGTGAGAATGATAACCCTCCCCTAAAACAGTACCATTGAAAAGTGGAAAACTCATGGCAGAATCAGCCAAGGAGAGGTCCACAGGAAGAAATCGAGGTTCACCGAAAGCCAACTTGTGAACATCCTGAAAGAAGCCGGAGTGTCGCTGGAAGAACTCAGCCGCCAACACGGGTTCAGCAAAGCCACTTTTTACAAGTGGAAAGCGAAGTATGGTGGCATGGATGTGAGTGCCTTGAAGCGATTGAAGGAACTGATTCTGCGCATTCAAATAGAAATGGCTAAGAGATGTCTACGAAACACAGGATGAGGAGATTTCTTGCACGGAAGGCTTCGAGCGGATATCTCGCTTCGTTGAGCAGGAGACATCCGGCCACAATACCACGGCTGAACTTCTGCACGTGAAACAGCACTTAAACCAATGCCGTGCCTGCTGGGAAGAATGTGAGGCTTTACGAGACCTGATCCGCCTCGAAGAGCAGGGGAATACACCGTCGCTCGATGAACTGCGAGGCTCTTTATAGTAAGTTCTCTCCTTACCAGAAGCGCCTCCATGTTGCATGGAGGCACTTTTTGTTTTGCAGTTGCGTACCAGAACCATGCGGGGCTATTAATCTTCGCCAGACATACATTCTGGCCTATTACTGGTAGCGACAGACACCCACCCGCTCTCCCCAGTACCGCCACTTCCTTCCCTATTCCTCCTCCCTAAACTTGGCAACCGGTATGTTACAAACACTCGAATCTGTGGGTCCAGATTTTGCCTCTTGACTCTCAATTTATATTTTGCTATTATGTTATCGGTAACGGGAACGATAACAATGCAGGTACGGAACGGACGGCCCACGATTAAGGAAGTTGCCTCCGCAGCAGGCGTGTCTACACAGACGGTCTCGCGTGTTGTCAACAAAAGGCCCGATGTATCTCCTGAAACGCGTACCCGTGTCCAAAAGATCATAGAGCAGCTAGGATATCGACCGAGCGCTTTGGCGCGTAGCCTAATCCAACAACGCAGCTATACACTGGGGGTGGTAACAGCTGGCTTAAGATTTATTGGTCCTTCCCGGACGTTAAGTGGAATCACAAGTGCCGCTGAAGAAAAAGGATATTCCTTGCTTCTCAAAGAATTACCTGAGTTTGATACAACAGATATCACCCCGATCTTCCAGGCCCTCCACGACCGCCATGTCGATGGAATTATCTGGGCAGTACCGGAGGTGGGTCAGAATCGCAATTGGATCGATCAAGGCCCACTTCAACCAGGCATTCCCATGGTGTATCTTGCGATGCAGCCTCGCGACGATATCCAGGTGGTATCCATCGATAATTATCTGGGGGCCCGGATGGCCGTCAGCCATCTTCTTGCCCAAGGCTACGGGCATATCGGACATATTACCGGTCCCATGGACTGGTGGGAGGCGCAGCAGCGAATGATCGGCTGGGAAGATCTTTTGACCGAGGTGCAAACGAAACCTGAAGCGAATCGTTGGGTGGAGGGAAACTGGTCATCTTCCAGCGGTGCGCAGGCCCTCCTGAAGCTACTGGCCCAGTTTCCTGACATGGATGCTGTTTTTGTGGGTAACGATCAAATGGCGCTCGGCGTCATGCAGGCCGCCACGCAAAAGGGGTTGCGCATCCCCGAGGATCTAGGTGTTGTGGGCTTTGATAATATACCCGAGTCTGCCTTTTTTTCTCCTCCCTTGACAACTATACAGCAAGATCAATATCAGATCGGCAAAGTTGCTGTGGAACGCATCATTCGAATGATCGAATCAAGCTTGGACGGATCGGAATTGGAGCAGTCCAATTCATTTGTTTTGTCGACTACGCTTGTTGTTCGCCAGAGTTCGAGACGAAAGGAGGTGAGCTAGCATTAAAAAGAGATCTTTAGTACAAAAAAGGAAGTACCTGCCCGCTGATTTCGAGGTCTGAGGGCAGGCACTTCCAGGTTGCGTGGATGCGCCCTGGTAACCCAGGGCCCCTCCCGCTTCCTGATTATATCGCATCGAATCTCCCTAAAAAGAGTCGATGAGAATAAAAAAGGAGAGAAGATCATGTTCCGTTTCAAGACCCTCATGTTCCTGCTTTTGACGGCCTCCATCGTTCTCAGCGCCTGCGGAGGACAAGCCACCCCTCCTCCGGCGGAGGCAACAGAAGCACAGCCTGTGACCGAAGCGCCAGCAACGGAAGCCCCGGCTGCGACGGAAGCACCTGCTGAAACATCGCAGTTATCCGGCACGGTCACGATCTGGATGTGGAAAGCCGCCCATGACGCCCTCACCAATAGCGGTGTGTTGGATGAGTTCAAAAAGGTTCAGCCTGACGTGACAGTCGAAATTGTCGAATACAATCCCGCCGATGTGTATCAAAAGCTCCCGCTTGCCCTCCAGGCTGGAACCGGTGCGCCCGATATCTCCCTGGTCGAGAATAGCCATCTGGCACAGATCGTTGCATTAGGCGGCCTGACGGATATGACCGAATGGGTCACGCCGTATTTGGACAAAATGAATGCCTACAAATGGGCGGATGCCGAGCTGGATGGCAGGTACTATGCCATGCCCTGGGATAGTGGACCGGTTGTGTTTTATTATCGGCGCGATGTCTTCGAGGCGGCGGGTTTGCCCTCCGATCCTGATGCTGTGAGCGAAGCCGTTGCCACCTGGGATGATTACTTCAATGTGTGTCAGACCATCATGGAGGAAACCGGCTCCGCCTGCTTCTCGAATAACAAAGCCAATAACTATGGCCGTCTGTATGAGATGATGCTCTGGCAACAAGGGCTCGGCTATTATAACGAGGCAGGCGAAGTCACGGTAGACAGCCCGGAAAACATTGCCACGTTGGAAATGATGAAAAGGTTCTGGGATGCGAACCTGACTTCGGATCAACTCGAGTGGACCGATGGCTGGTATGCTGAGCTGGCCGCCGAAACGGACGCCACGCCCATTGCAACGCTGATTGAGGCTGCCTGGATGGGCGCGTTCCTCAAAGGCTGGATCGCTCCCGGAACGGAAGGGAAATGGGGTGTAGCCCTGATGCCGGCGATGGAAGCCGGACAGGTCCGGGCCGCCAATGATGGGGGCTCAGCATTTGTGATCCCTGACCAAAGCGAGAATAAGGAAGCGGCCTGGGCATTGACCGAATTCCTGTTTGGCCGCGTCGACAGTCAGGTCGCAATGTTCAAGGCTTCGGACTTCCTCCCGTCGTTGGAAGCCGCGTATGACGATCCCGTCTTCAGTGAGCCGGACCCCTTCTTTGCAGACCAGCCTGTCCGTCCGATCTACGTCGACGTTGTCAAGGTTGTGCCGATTGCCTACGTCTATGGACCTCACTATCCTGAGATGAATGGCTTCGTTGCCACAGCGATCCAGAAAGTTGCCACGGGAGAGGCCTCGGTGGCCGATGCGCTGAAAGAAGCCGCGGATGCGATCCGCGCTCAAACAGGTATGCCATAAAAGTCGTACTGTTGACCGTTTGCGCTCCATAAGGTGGGGGAGGGTTTCTCCCCCACCCTGCACGAGCAACACAACTGTGCTTGACGAGGATCGCCATGGCGAAAACTAACATAATAAAGCGCCTGTACTTCCCTCTGACCACAAAGATCCGCCAGAAATGGCAGGAGATTTATAAAGTACGCTGGCCGTATCTGTTCATTTCGCCGTTTTACATTCTCTTTCTTATCTTTGGGATCTATCCCATTCTCTTCTCCTTCTATTTAAGTTTTACCGAATGGAAAGGACTGGGGCCGATCAAGTTTGTTGGTTTACGAAATTTCGAGCTCTTATTCCGAGATAAAGTCTTCTGGCAGTCCATGACCAATGGCGTCATTCTGTTTTTCATGTATGTGCCCATCATGACGTTCCTGGCTCTGGTCCTGGCAGTGATTCTTAATTCGAAGCGCGTGCGCGGTTTCCGATTCTTCCGTACCTTGCTTTTCATCCCGTACATCATGAATATTGTGGCAGCCGGCTTCACGTTCCGATTGCTATTGAACCAAAAATATGGTCTGGTCAACGCATTGTTGGGAATATTCAATATTCCCCCTGTACCCTGGCTAGAAAGTGTATGGGGCGGCAGAATTTCTCTGTCCTTATTAGTGATCTGGGCCTGGCTTGGCTACAACATGGTCATTATGCTGGCCGGGTTACAAACCATCCCGGGGGAATTGACAGAGGCTGCTTTGATCGATGGCGCCAGCTCCGTACAGGCATTCTTCTATGTGACTGTTCCACTCATGCGCCCGGTCATTCTTTTTTCTGTTGTGCTTTCCACGATGGGAAGTTTCAACCTCTTTAGTGAAATCTATAATCTCACCGGTGGCGGGCCGATCAATGCGACGATCACGCCGGTGATTCTGATCTTCGAACAGGCCTTTGGTAATTTTCGACTGGGTTATGCCTCCGCAATGTCTTATCTATATTTCCTCATACTTTTTGTATTGACCCTTCTACAGTTCCGGTACTTTGGACGACAAGTGGATTAGGAGAATGCCATGCTGACTCGGCGATTTTCCCTCTGGCTGACTGATGCTTTGATATACGGCCTGCTCATTGTGGTATCTGCTTTCATGATATTGCCGTTTATATGGATGGTCAGCACTTCGTTAAAGCCCGCCGATGAGATATTTGCCATTCCACCGATCATCCTCTCACCCAATTCGAGTCTAAAGGCTTATTCATATTTACACGAGCAATACAACATCCTGGGCATTGTAAGGAACACCTTTGTCATCGCCTTCGGCGCCACCATTTTGCGGTTATTTTTCTGTGCCCTGGGCGGGTATGGCTTTGCCAAATTCAGGTTTCCGGGTCAGGGGGCCTTATTTGCATTCCTTCTGGGAACGATGGTGATACCGGGCGCTGTTACCCTTGTGCCCGTCTATATCATCATGCGTGACCTGAAATGGATTGACACGTTCTGGCCGCTGATCATCCCCGGCGCAGCAAATGCCTTTGGAATCTTCTTCATGCGGCAATATATTATGACTGTTTCCAGTGAGTTGATCGATGCAGCCCGAATCGATGGGGCCGGCGAATTCACGATCTTTTGGCGCATCATCTTACCCATCATCGCACCTGGCCTGACCAGCCTGGGCCTGATCTTTTTTATGGGATCCTGGAATGATTTTCTTGGACCGCTTATTTACTTAAAGTCACCGGAGAACTTCACGCTTCCCCTCATTATCCGTTCCCTCATTGGACCTGTGGGACGCACGGTGTATGATGTGCAAATGGCGGCTTCCGTGATCAGCCTGATTCCCCTGTTGATTATCTTTTTGATTTTCCAGCGCCGCATTGTGGAAGGCATTACAGCTGGCGCCATCAAAGGTTGAAGCTGACTTTCTCGTACACGTCAA
The DNA here is from genome assembly GCA_035708785.1 of Anaerolineales bacterium. Taxonomy (GTDB): domain Bacteria; phylum Chloroflexota; class Anaerolineae; order Anaerolineales; family Villigracilaceae; genus Defluviilinea. Next base: position 939 of record DASTFG010000250.1, on the reverse strand, counting down.
AATCATAGATTGAAAAAGATGTCGATCTCCCCAACTTCCCGCTCGGCGCGCTTGCACCTGCGTGCGGCCTATTATCCAGAACACTGGACAGAAGACCATTGGGCGAACGACATTCGTTTGATGAGGGAAGCGGGGTTGACCGTTGTGCGTATGGCCGAATTTGCATGGTCAGCCCTTGAACCGGCGGCAGGCAAGTTTCACCTAGATTGGTTGGATCGAGCCATTCGGCAGCTTGGCGCGGCTGGGATTGTTTCGGTCCTTGGAACTCCGACCGCCGCTCCGCCGGCCTGGCTGGTTCAGGAGTATCCCGATATCCTGGCCGTGGACGAAAGTGGCCGCCGCGTCCTGTTCGGGAATCGCTGCCCTTATTGTGTCAACTCTCCGGAATTCCACGATGCCACCCGCCGCATGGTCGGGACGATGGCGGAACACTTCGGTCCAAATCCAAATATTATTGGCTGGCAGATCGACAATGAATATAACCGTGTTTGCTACTGCGAACGCTGCCGGAGACTCTTTCAAAACTATCTGGCTCGAAAATTCGGTTCGCTTGAAGCGCTCAACGAGCATTGGACGAATTGAAATTGGAGCCATACGGTGTAGCCATTCTGACGCAACATTCCGAGTAGGAGGAGGACATGTTCTATTTTGGTGTTGATTACTATCCTGAGCACTGGCCCGAAGAGCGCTGGCCGACCGATGCTCGGTTGATGGCCGAGGCTGGTTTCAATGTTGTGCGTCTGGCTGAATTTGCCTGGTCAAGGATGGAACCGCAGGAGGGCCAATTTGATTTCGACTGGCTCGATCGTGCGATGGCCATCCTTCATTCCCATGGCATCCGAATTGTTTTGGGAACCCCCACTGCTTCACCGCCTCCATGGTTAATGAGCAGATCTGACGAGTTGTTCCGCGTGCGTGAGGATGGTCTGCGTGTGACGT
>DASTFG010000249.1:0-3940 GCA_035708785.1 Anaerolineales bacterium | reverse complement strand
GCACAGAGTAAAACCTCTTTTTTTCTCCGTGGCTCCGCGTCTCAGTGGCCAGGCTGCGCAACATCAGTTACTAACAAATGAAAAGAGCAGCTATGGCAGCCAGATCATCTGCCTGACACCATCGACGTTTCCCACTTGGCGTGGAGCAAAATCAGGATGCGAAGCCGCATAGAGCGAACCATCTCTCAAGACAATCAGCAATGTCTCACCAGTCGCTGGATCCCAGATCAGTTCTTCGACCGATCCGTCGAGGATCGTTTGCCAATCAGCGCCAGGGACTCTAACCTCGACCCGTCCCTTTTGATTTTCGATCACTTCCCAGGCTTCGTAACCTTTTTGAGAAACAGCCGGTTCAAACGATTTGTCATAGACCGGCGGGTTGTAACGTATTCTTCCATCGGGAGAAAAGAGGGCTTCAGGGTAGGCTTGAAACACCCTGCTTTCCGGCAACCAGCGTACTTCATAGGCTTTCTTATCTAACAATTTCGTCGGAGTTGTCTGTCCGGGTAGCAACAGGAACACGCCATCGCCCGGGGAGTTTGAGCATCCCACTGCTCCTGCAAATAGAAAAGTCTCGGTTTCAGGGGAACGTGCGATCTGAGAATAAAAGCTCAAGTCCATGATCGGGCGGGCCCTGCCAGTGACCACATCCACGCTGCGCAGATTTTGAGAATAGCAGGTCTCGTCGCTGTCATAAGTGATGTAATGTCCCTCATCCTGCCAGCCGACAAAATTAAAACTGATGCTTTTCGGCGTCGGCAGAGTAATGACCTCGCCATCCGCGACCCGAACAGCCCAGACGCCGTCGAGGTGATCATGGCCGATGATCGCGCCGCCAAACGGACCCCGCCAACTGACGCCATAGTGCAAAATATACTTGCCATCCGGTGACCAGTTGGGGAAGGCGCCCTGCGCGGGTCCGTCGGTCAGTTGGGTGATCTCGCTAGTCTGCGTGTCATAAAGATACAGGTCGGAGGTGGGACCGTCCATCGCGCCCATGAAGGCCAGGAGCTGTCCATCGCCCGGCTGCCAGGCGATATTGTCATAGTCGCGGATCGCGTAGGCGGCGAACGCTTTCGGACTCAGAGGATTTGAAATCAGCTCATCCTGGGTGATGCTGAGCAGATGGGCGATGGTCTTCGTTTCCCCGCCGGGAATCCTGACCTCGAACAGATCCAGCCCCTCGTCATTGCTGACGATCAATGCCATCCGGTCTCCACTCGGAGAGATGGCGCGATGAAGATCATCCAGGTCAATAGGCAGGTCTGTGATTTTGGTCAGCAAGCTGCCATCTGGATTGGAGATCCAGATGCCGCCTTCCCCTCCATAGAGGATGTAGGGACCGCTCGGATTCAGGCTGGTTGGCGCGGGCGTGCTAGTGGGGGCAAGCGGAGTGGAGGTGAGGACAGGAAGTGTAACGGTCGGGGGCTCCGTCTGAGCAGGCGGCTCCGTCACAGGCACAGGCGTACGCGTTGCCTCCGGAATCAAAAACCTGCAGGAGAGGGATACGATCAGGATGAGAACCAGGACGATGATGTTGCGATGCTTCTGCATGCTCGCGCTCCTTATATGAAGTTATCTATGCCCACGACCAGAGATGGGAATTTAGGCTGTTGTAAATTGATTGTAGGACAGGGAGATAATTTGTCAAGGAGTAACGAGTCCCTGTACTTCGTAACTCCCTCCTGTCCACCTGGCTAGGTGGATACTGCACCAGTGATGGGGGAGTTTTTACCCGTCGAGATTACAATGAAGAAAGCAAATGTGCGTTAAGGAGTCGGTATGAATCACGCTGCCATCAGTGTTCGGGATCTACGCAAATCGTTTGGGGAAAACCATGCCGTGCAAGGCGTGAGCTTTGACGTGGAACAGGGCGAGATTTTCAGCCTGCTCGGTCCGAATGGGGCTGGGAAAACTACGACCATTTCCATGTTGTCCTGCTTACTGCGTCCCGATGACGGCGATGCGCGCGTGATGGGTCATTCCATCCGCACAGACGCGATGGGCGTCAAATCGGTGCTGGGCGTGGTGCCGCAGGAGATCGCATTGTACGAAGACTTGACCGCGCGCGAGAACCTCACGTTCTGGGGGAAAATGTATGGGCTGCGCGGCTCCGAGCTTAAATCTCGCGTGAAGGAAGTGCTGGATGTCATTGGACTGAGCGACCGGGCGAATGACCGGGTCGGCAAGTATTCAGGTGGGATGAAGCGGCGCGTCAACATCGGTGTGGCGCTTTTGCATAAACCCAAAGTGATTTACATGGATGAACCGACCGTGGGGATCGACCCGCAGTCGCGGCGCAACATTCTGGATAGCGTGGTCGTGTTGAAGAACCAGGGTATGACCGTTCTCTATACCACACATTATATGGAAGAGGCGCAGGAACTTTCTGACCATATCGCCATAATGGATCACGGTAAGCTGATCGCCTGCGGCACGCATGATGAACTGGTAAAACTTGTAGGACAGCAGACACGCATCGACCTGACCGTGAGCGTAGAACCCGCCAAAATCCTGGATGCCTGGCAAGGCGTCGAAGGAGTGAAACGTGTCACGGTGGAAGAGGAGCGGATCAGCGTGCTGGTCGATGACAGCAATCAGGTGCTGCCGCGGCTGTTCGAATCTGCGACGCGCTCTTCCGCCCGCATCACCTCGGTGGATATCCGTGAGCCGAACCTGGAGGCGGTGTTTCTACACTTAACAGGCCGAGCGTTGAGGGATTGACGAAAGAGGTAAACAAGCAGACAAGTAAACAGGTATACATGTAGACGAGCCTGTGTACCTGCTTACCTGTATACATGTTTATGATGGAAACTACCATGAAAGCCATTGACATTGCCCTCAAAGATATGACCCGTTCCTTCCGCAGTGCGTTTGCGGTCATCTTTATGTTTGGTGTGCCGTTGCTGGTAACGGGCATGTTCTATTTCATGTTTGGGAATGTTGCCGATAACGGCGGGTTCAGCTTGCCGCGCACAAAGGTCATCATCGCGAACATGGATGAGGGCGGCCCCAGATTCCAGGTCAACCCGAAGAACATCCCCGGCGGGCGGCAAGCCGACACGATGGGCGAGCTCATCGTCAGTATCCTCGAGAGCGACGACATGGCCGACCTGATCGAGCTCTCGTACGCCTCGGACCCCCGGGCGGCCCGCGCATCAGTAGATAGCCAGCAGGCTCAGGTGGCGATCATCATCCCAGCGGACTTCTCCGAACAGTTTGCGGATGTGCGGGAAGGCAAGGCAGTCATCGAGTTCTACCAGGATCCCACATTGACTATCGGGCCAGCCATCATGCGTTCCATCTTGAACCGCTTCCTCGACAGCATGGGAGGCGTGAAGATCGCAATCAATGTATTCATGGACGAAGCCGATTCTTCTCAATACGCGCTGATAGGGCCTGTGCTCGAGGGATATCTGGATACCTCTCTGGCATTGAGTGAGGACCTGGAAGGCGAGTTACTGGATGTGCGCCAGCCTGCCGGCGGAACCAACAGTGAAGAGGAAGAAAGCCAGAATGTCCTGCTGAGCATTATCACTCCTATCATGGGCGGCATGATGGTCTTCTACGCCTTCTTCACCGGAACGTCTACGGCGCAGAGCATCCTCAAGGAGGAAGAGGAGCGGACGCTGCCGCGCTTGTTCACGACGCCAACGCCGCAAGCAGTCATCCTGACTGGCAAGCTTCTCTCGGTGTTCATGACGGTCTGTGCACAGGTGATCGTGCTGTTGATTGCGGCGCGTTTGATCTTTGGAATTCAATGGGGGGAGTTCCTGCCCGTTGCTCTCACTGCGGCAGGGCTTATCTTCAGTGCCTCGGCATTTGGGATCTTCGTCAATTCGTTTCTCAAAGATACCAAGCAAGCCGGCGTTCTATTCGGCGGTGTGCTCACTGTGACCGGCATGGTAGGCATGATCGAAATTTTCGCTGGGGGGTCTCC
>DASTFG010000248.1:0-3727 GCA_035708785.1 Anaerolineales bacterium | reverse complement strand
TCAACTATCATCACTACGATCCTGTAAAGCACGGCTATGTTAGCGATCCGTTTGATTGGCCGTGGTCGAGTCTGCTGATGTGCTTTCAGGAGAAAGGTAAGGACTGGCTGCACGAGCAATGGAGGGCGCACGTGCCAGCAGATGATTTTGGAAAAGGCTGGGATGATATCATGAACGACTAAAGTCGTTACTACAGATAGGAGATACTATGGCCGAATCCCCTCTCGCAAAAAAGATGAAACTCAAGCCTGGATTGAAGGCCGCCGTCATCAACGCGCCGGAGAATTATGTAACCGAGTTGAAGCACGATACCGCAATGTCACCCACTCTTAACGGGAAATTCGATTGGATCCAGATTTTTGTAAAGAGCAAAACAGAATTGGACGCACTTGCCCCCAAAGCGGCAAAAGCTCTGAAGCCTGAATCCATGCTGTGGATCTCCTTCCCCAAAGGGACATCCAAGATCCAGACCGACCTCACGCGCGACCAAGGCTGGGAGGGCGTGCAGGGGCTGGACTTGAAATGGATCAATCTGGTTTCAGTGAACGAGACCTGGTCCGCGTTCGCATTGAGGCCGTATAAAGAAGGTGAGAAGAAGCAGTCGTTTCGCTAGAGAGTCTGTCATTGCGAGCCCCTCACGCTGAGTGCTACGCAATCGAAGCGCTGGCGAAGCAATCTCCTCATTCATATCTAGAAATTGCTTCTCGAAGACTCGACGAAAGGATAGGTTATGTGCAGAAGTATCAAACAATTACGGAATTCGGAAATCCCCGTCACGGAGGAGGAAATCCGCGCCGCGGCACTGCAGTTCGTCAGGAAAGTGAGCGGGTATCGCAAGCCGTCAAAGAGAAACGAAACTGTATTCGAACAGGCAATTGAAGAGATTACCTCAGCTACACAAAAGTTATTGGACAACCTTGCGATGAAAACCATATAAACTGATAGCCTCTTTGCCTGCCAACATGCGCTGCATAATGCCTTATATTACCCGGTTGGAACCTTTCCCGGCTTTGGGGTGTATAGAAGATGAGTATTCGCTCTGCGAAGGTTTTATCAGGCAGGTGTATAGGAGCAGACCAACCTTCGCAAGGCTCAGAAAAACTGTTTTCCGGAAGGCTTTCGATGCAAGGCTTGTATTCCTTACTCTCGGTTCTAGTACTTGCCTTAATTTTGTCCGGCTGCGCGCCCAGAGCAGTGGCGCAAGCTGAAGAGATTGAGGCGCCGGCTGATCTGCCCGAAAAATCAAATCCCACGCGTTTTGTACAATCCGAAATTGTGTCCACAGATGCTCCCGCAGACTGCCCGCTGACGGGCCCTCCGGATCCACCGTTCACACCGCCTGCGCCCTACTCGGAGCTGGGATTCGAAGGAGGGTTCTGGTATGGCTCCGATTCTCTCTGGACAATCATTTCCCTAAATGGCATCTGGGCAGGATTGCCTCGCAACCCGGAGGGATATACCCAAAAGATATTCTGGTGGCGAGATGGTTATGTCTGGATGGAGGAGCCCGAACCTGCCCTGACGGTCACAGGCGAAAGATTGGATGCCGCTGCTCCGCCGCTGATTGCTTCCAAAGCGACGAACGCCTACGCCAGCGACATCGGCTCTGCCATGCTGGTCGGCGTGGATTTCCCTACACTTGGTTGCTGGAAAATCACAGGCAAATATGGGGATGCCGAACTCAGTTTTGTCGTGTGGGTTGCACCAGAATAAAACCTGTAGGGAACGGCAACCGCCGTTCCCTACAGGGTCTGCTCATTCAATTGCCTCCCTCAGCTTTCTTGCCAGTTTCCCGAAGTGGGGGGTGTAACGGATCTCGTCCTCCCGCGGGCGCGGCAAATCAACCTCTAAATCCAATTTGACTCTGCCCGGACGCTGGGTCAGGACCAGGACCCGGTCTGCGAGAAACAGCGACTCGTTGATCGAGTGCGTCACCATGATGACGGTCTTCTGCCGCCTTTGCCAGATGCGCGATAACTCGTTCCACATGCGTTCGCGGGTCAACGCGTCCAGCGAGCCGAACGGCTCATCGAGCAGAAGCAGGTCGGGGTCATGGATGAGGGCCCGCGCGATCGCCACCCGCTGCGCCATTCCGCCGGAGAGCTCGCGTGGCCAGTTGTTCTCGAATCCCCCCAGCCCGACCAGCTCGATCATCTCCTGCGCCTGCGCACGGGCCGCGGCTTCTTCCATCTGCTTGACCTCGAGCGGGAGCATGATGTTCTCGATCACGGTCCGCCACGGCATCAGGTTTGCCTGTTGAAAGACCATGCCGGTGCTCGGCTGTTCGCCGTGACCGAACATGAACGAGCCGGATGTGGGGGGAATCAACCCGGCCAGGATGCGCAGGAGCGTCGTTTTGCCGGAGCCGGAGGGACCGAGCACACAGACGAACTCGCGCGGGCGAACATCGAACGAAATCTGGTCGAGCGCGTTCAACCCGCCGTTCTCGTCGGGGAACACGGCGCTCAGGTCGCGAATGGTGAGAATCGGGGTATGTAACATAGGCGATCGAATTACCAATTACAAATTACTCAGTTAGGGCACAAATTCATTGGTAAATGCTTCACCCAGGTTCATCTCCCCGGGGATCAAACCCATTTCGAGCAAAATGTCTTGCATGTTCTGCCAGGCTTGCGGGTCGGAATAACCAAGCCGCTCTGCCCTCCACTGCGCGATGGATATTTCGAGCACCTGCTTCTGCACATTAGCATCGAGATCAGTGAAATTGGGGATGTATGATTCGCTTAATTCAAAGGCTTCATCCGGGTCTGCGGTCGTATCTTCCAATCCTTTCAGGAACGCGCCGACAAACGCCCGCACATGCTCAGGATTTTCGGTGATGACTTTTTCGCTTGCAAGGATCCCGTTGGAGGCGAGCTGGACGTAATCCGCGACCCGGATCTCGGTGACCGGGATGCCCTGTGCCCGCAACTGGACCGGCTCATTCGCGGCATATCCGACGATGATGTCCTGCTGTCCCGCGGCCATCAGCTCAACCTGGTTGAATCCAATTGCGTCCAGAGTCACGTCGCTTTCTTCCATCTCTGCTTCGTGCAGCAGCGCGCGCAAGCCCACGTAATTCGCGCCGAACAGCCCGGGCAGGCCGATTTTTTTCCCGGTTAAATCTTGCGGGATTAAAACGCCCAGCTCACTCTTGGCAACCACCGAGACCGGATACTGCTGGTACCAGGCGGCCACATACACAACCGGCAGTCCCTGCGCGCGGGCGAGCAACACCTGTTCGCCTGAGACGACCGCGAAGGGCAGCTCACCCGCGCCGACCAGCGCAACGCCATCTGTCTCGAACTTGTAATCCGGCTCGAGCTCGATGCCGGCCTCGCGGAAATATCCCTTTTCGATGGCGACATAGAACGGCGCGAACTGGATGTTCGGGATATATCCCATAGGGAGACTAACACGTGTTACCTCGCCCGCTTCGTTCCCTTGACCTGGGCCGGTGCAGGCCGAGAGAGCGAGTGCCATCCCAAGCGTGATCAAAATAAACTTGCGGAACATAGAGTCTCCTTGTCCTTATGTCATTGCGAGGGCGGTGCTCTTCCGCCCGAGGCAACACCTGCACTGGCGTGCGGTGCCAGTGTCTCCGCGTCGAGTTGGGGATTGCTCCGTCGTGGCGCGAGGCGCCACTCCTCGCAATGACATTAACTTTTTTCCTGCCATTTCAAAAATCTCTTTTCCAATAACGTTACGATGCCATATAACATCAACG
>DASTFG010000247.1:0-2805 GCA_035708785.1 Anaerolineales bacterium | reverse complement strand
GGGGGCACAGCTCCCTGACGCATGCCTTCGAGTTCGCGGCGCTGACGGGGGTCCAGACGTTCGTGCCGTTTCACCATGACCCGGCCCATACGGATGTAGCTCTGGATAAACTGTTCAATGACGCAATCGAACTGGCGCAGCCAGGCTTGACCGTGATCCCCGGGATGGAGGGCGCGACGTTCGAGCCTGGGTGATTCGATTCCCATTTTTCAATGCTTAGGTTGGCAGCATCCTCTCGTACGTCAGGAATTCCTTCAACAGCTCGGGCACGATCCCGGCGTATCGCTGACGGATCGGTCCCTCGAGGGTCGAAATGCTCGTGTGCCAGGCAATGGTCTTGACGATCGAGGCAACGCATCTCGAGAGCGAGAAGGCGGACAGCAGGTCCTCCTTCGAGGCGAAGCGCTGCCAGGGTTCCAGGTAGAGATCAAGCAGGGCTGCCATCTCGGGGGTAAAGGCATAATCATCCAGCTGGAGCGAGTTCTCGATGCTGACGAAAAACGTGCGTAGAGATACGAATGGATGCGTCAGATTGCCATCGCCCCAGTCAAAGAGGGTGATGCGACCGTTTCGCAGGAGCACATTGCCGTCGTGGAAATCCCCGTGGTTGAGCGTTTCGGAAACGCCGAACGCGGACAGGTCCGCGCAGATCTGTGCGAAGCGGGGCGCGAGACTCTGCAAGCGGCGAAACTCAGTGGAGCTCAGTCCGCCGGAATATGCCAGCTCCAGGGCACCGGTATCTTCCAGCAATTTGGTATAGCGGGCAGGCAGGGTCTCGAGGCGCCAGTCCGGAACTCCCATCGCCAGCAGCTCGGCCACATGCTCGGCCAGGCCGACCTGGATTTCCGCGTACAGGGTGATCGCGCGATTCCAGAGCGAGAGATCTTGCGTTGACCGGATGGAGGCGCGCAAGGGTTCCCCGCCATCGCGCATCAGCATCCACCCGCGCCGGTTATCGACCGCCACAAGCTCTGGCATGGCGTCCGGATACCACCAGGCCAGGGCCTGCGTCAGCGCCGCCTCCGGCGCGATATCCTCTGTAGATGCTTTGAAAAAAAGAGTGCCCTCATTCGTCGGCACGCGCATCACCGTCGACCATGGATAGATATGCGATTGTTTGACCGCGCCCGTGATCTTGATCGCCCGGCGCCTGGTCTCCACGAGAATCCAATCGTTGGCCTGTTTCAGCCATTCAGGTTCTTCCCAAAGGAGTTTGGGCTGCTTCATAAGTCTGCTGTAAATTATACTTTTTATTCTCCCAATGCCGCCAGCCTGCGAGCCTCCCGCATGGCAGTATTGACGAAAAATCCGACCAAAAGCAGGGCAATAGCGGCGACGACGATATCGTATACGCTGAATGTTACCTGACCGAACATGAAATTCTGCGGCCCGAAGAAGTACATGGCCGTATTCAGCAAAACGGCCACTACACGGCTTTCCGTGGGCCCCAGGCCGCCATAAGAGATCTTGAATTCACCAGCGACATATGTGCGCACATAGACCAATATGGAAAGCAGCAGGTAACCTATCAATGCCAGGCAGGCGATATCGAAGCTGACGTAAGGACTCAATCCCAATCCCAGAAAAACCATCACCTGGCAGATCACATCGATGATGTGATCGATGTAGAACCCGTACCTGGGACGTTCGATCCGGCGGTAGCGCGCCAATGTGCCGTCCAGGCTGTCGCCGAACCAGTTGATGACGAAGCCGAGCGAGGCCAGCCAGAGATAGTTGGGGTCGAAGTTGCTCAACCCATAGCCGACCATGGTCAGAAAAGCGCCCGCTACTCCGATGAGAGTACAGGTGTCCGGGGTGACCCAAAGGGGCATGTGTGCGGCAAGCCACTGCAGGGCAGGTCTCTCCAGCGGGCCGAGGAGGATGTCGTTTACTCTCGTATGCTTTTCGAATTTTTCCATATGAATTGCCTCCTGCATTAAAACCCCGATCCTCTTAAATCAGCCCGGCGCTTTTCCGAGCAACTCGGGCCAGACGGGCAGCGGCACGTTCCATTGCCGGGGAGCCAGCCGGATGAAATCTTCTGCTCTTCTCAGCACCTTTTCTGCATTTCGCAAGTTTCCTTTGTCCCCCTCTGCATGATCATCCATTTCAATGGGTTCGGAGTTCATGATGTGATACTTTCCATCTGTCCCCTGGATGGCGGCCATGATCATCACCGGAACGCAGGCCCTGGAGGCGAGATATGCATAATGTATGGGAAGCGGCGCGGGATGACCGAAGAATTTTGGACGGAATTTCGCGCCAGGCACAGGCCGGTCCAGGCCGGTCAGAACCATGCCGCCCTGTTCGAGGTATTTCACCGCCTGGCGCAGCGCGCCAACCGAGGTGGGAAGCAGATTCATCCCCGTTCTCTTCCGCATTTCATATTCCACCCGCCTTCCCCCCTGCGGCTCGGGAATCGTCAGGACCAATATTTTCAGTCCCTGCCGGCACAGGGATTGCAGGATCAGGTCAAAGCTGCTGAGATGCAGACCGGCAACGACTAAACCCCGGCTGGCAAATTCCGGCCGTTCCAGAAGTTCGCGCGCCTCGGAGCTTAATCTGATCATGCGCTGGACTGCTTTGGGCCTCTCTATATAATGATATAGATCATAGAGGCTGCGCGCATTGTGCCGGAGAGTCTCTCTGGCGGCCTGGTCAAGCTCCTCTTTTCCCAGGTTCATCCCGCGCGCCACCCATTGGTTCACCCGGATGGCCTGAATCACCTTTGACTCCCGGCGCGTCGAGATCCAATCGGCAATCAGGTCACAGAAAGGATATCCGATGGCCGGCGGGATGAGCCGT
>DASTFG010000246.1:0-14321 GCA_035708785.1 Anaerolineales bacterium | reverse complement strand
CAATTGAGCAGACCTGGGAAAGTAATGGTATCCAGTTCACGCAACTAGATACACTCCCGCTAGCGAGAGTCTACTGGATCAAATCCCCCGAGCCGCCCGACATAGAAGTTGTGGCGTTTGCAATTGAGGAAAAGCAGCCGTTCGGGTTAGGTTTGATTGCCTCCGGGATCTATGTGAATATTGGAACCCTACAGCAAGAAGGTATTTTGGATGATTTCGCGGCGATGGTGGCGAACATTCAGGCGATCACGAAAAATCCTGAAAACGTCGAGCCGCCGTTGAAATAAGAAGCTGAGGAGAAAGAGTATGAAGAATCAAAAGCCCATATTCAAATGGATAACAGCAACTGTAGCGTTGCTTGTTGCTGGCCTGATTTATGCAGTCTATTTCACCGAGCTGGGAAAACCCATCTCATCCGAAAGTGATCATCAAATCACCATATACGAGCAAATTGCTGCGCCCACTCTTTTCGTTAAGTGGCAGCAAGTGCCCACGGTTGCACTCGCCTGGGCGGATGCAAATCAGAATCTCCTAAAATTCACGATCATAATTCAAGGTCTAGAAGCGAACTGGGATCCGGCCGATTGGGTCTGCAATCCTTACGTCACTATAGACCCGCCCATCCCGCGCAGACTCAGCAGCTCTCAAATGGGAACGATCTACGATTCATCCGGGGAGGCCGTCCAGGCAATTTACGAATACGAAATTGATGCCGGCGGTTATGACTTGCTCACAATCAAGATGGACATAGTCATTGGTCCATGTGCCAACTATTTCAATTTCCAGCAATCAAACGTGACCCCAGAAGACATCCCCGAGCTGGTCGGTAAGTATCAATTGAGATTCCAGGTACCGATCAGGCTAACCATACCGCCTGCTTCTCTGTCTTTAACGCCCGCCAGTACGGCAGTGGTTACATGGAGGGACCTACCCATCTTCCCGGGCGGCATAGAAAGCAACGACACCATGGTTGATCAACCTGTTTATCGCTACGTCATTGAGAAAGCTGATATTGAGACCGTACGCCGTTTTTACCAAGACGAAATGGAAGCTGCCGGATGGGAATTGCTGGGCACTGCCAATCCGGATGTAAGGGGCATGGGGAAAAATTACCAGTTATGGTTCGCCAAAGATGAAGACGCGGTCACGGTTGATGTTTTTGTAAAGGACAATGTTACTCACGTGATGATCCGCCTTGAGTGATTCAACATCCTACCGCGCCTATATCTGGCTTTTTCAAAGGCCTAGCATTCTCTTACCCTTTGCAAGCAGGTTATCATAATAATTTTCTAGCTTTGCATTGGCCCCGCGCAGACCCGCAACAACATTTTCCGACCAGAGCAAATATTCCCTCCTGCGATCCAGGGACCAGCTACGCGGCGGCGAATGAATCAGATCCTGCACATTGCAAATCTTGTCGGCCAGCTTCAGTAATTTCGCATTTTGTGTTTTGTGCCCTGCGGATTCAACCTGTCGCTGTTTCCTAACCTGTTTAGGAAGGCTCTTATCATCTGTCACCTCAAGCACCAGGGCAAGAACCTCCTCGCCGAATTCCATCTTTATTTCATCCGGGGAAGTATCCGTATCTTCAATTGTGTCATGCAAGATGGAGGCGAGCAGCAGCTTGACGTCACGGACTCCCCCGACCGTCCACAGCATCTCGGCAACCTGGATAGGATGATTAATGTAGGGCGACGATCTGGAATCCTTCCGCCTTTGGTCGTTATGCTTCTCAGCCGAGAAACGAATCGCTTTTAATATCAACCCAGTGGAGTTATTCATTTCATCAAACTCTGAGAACAGATCCTCTTCATCCTGCAAATTGGTCTTGAGCATTACATCGCTTTCGCTCGTTCGGCCATTTGAACACGAAGTGTACCTGTATCGTGATCAATTGTAAACAACGCGCCCAGATAAAAGAAAAAGCACAAAAGCCAGGCAATCACACAGATGCTCAGGATCGCAAAGCTCCGGTCGCCGGTCGCGACGATGATCGCGCCGGTCAACGCAGGCGCGGCGACCGCGCCGCTGTTCTCGATAAAATACTCGATCGCCTGCGCCGTGGAGCGGACTTCGGGAACCGTCACGTCATAAATGGTCGCGATGACGTTTGCCGAAGAAAGCGGCAAGAAAACTGCAGTCATGCACATGAGGATAAAAAACCGGTCGGGTTGATCGAGAGGTGTGGTCATGGCAAGATAAAGGAAGATCGCGCCGAGCAGCACGCCCGCACTTGAAACGATGATACGCCCTTTTTTCGTCCGTTTGAACAGCAGATCGCCCAGATAACCGCCGACAAAATAACCCGCCGCAAGGATGAGAATGACGGGCGCCATCGTACCAACGATCGCGCTCGAATCGTAGCCCCGTTCCGTCTCGAGATAGCCAAAGAAGAAGAAAACGATCACATTCCAGGGGAAGACGCCCGCAAAGCCCTGCAAGAAGATGAACCACATGGTCTTTTTCTTGAAGATCTCTTTCGCTTCAGCCCAGGAGAACCGGAAGGTTGTCATTTCAGGCATGTTCTCGAATTCGGGCTCAGCCCTGCCGCGCGGCATTTCCTTAACGCCGAAGTAGATCAGGAGCGCAACAACCAGCCCCAGCGCGCCCGTGATGTAGAAGACCGAACGCCAGCCGCCGATCATAGGCGCAATCATCTGTCCCAAAATCAAGCCAGCCAAAAACCCGAGTGGCTGGGCAAGCTGCAGAATCCCGTATACCTTGCCGCGCAGGTTCGGGCCGAAGTAATCGGCAACGAGTGTGAAGATGCCGGGATAGGATGAATCGTCAATACCTGTGGAGGCGCGGGTAATCAAAAAACCGGCATACGTGCGGACGATCGCATTCAGCCAGGTCGTCGCACCCCAAATGAAGGATGCCAGTGCAAGCAGCTTGGCGCGTGCGTAGTGGTCATAGAGATATCCCCAGAGTGGGTACAGGACAGTGGCAACCGCCAGCGCCCCCGAATTGATCAGCCCCCATCGGAAATCATCCAGTTCAAAAGTCTCGCTGATCGGCACCTGCAGAGAACCGATCATCAATTTATCGGTCTGGTGCAGCAGCATAAAGAAGAAGAAAATGACGACGACGGACCAGCGATAGCGGGAACTTTGGGGTGACATAGAGGCCTCGCGTGATGGAATCGAGCTCATTGATTACCGAACAGCCTCCTTTTCAGGAGGCTGTTCTTATATCAGGAGAAACACTGCGATCACCATAAAGATGTGCGGCCTTACTCCTGCGGCCCTAAAATGATCTCCTGGGCGAGTTTCTGTAATTCTTCTGACTCCTTTACTTTGGCGGCATCGAAGTATTGCCCGAGCAGTTCCAGGGGGCTCAAGCTGCTGACCGTCTGGCCTTCAGGGAGACGAACCCGTGCTTCCACTTTTGGCTTCTTGACCAGGTGAAACTCGAAGCAGTCACACGCATATTTTCGCAAGGCCGATTCGTCAATCAGGATATCCAGCTCTCTGGGATACTCGACGACCAGCTTGACGATCGCGCCGGACATATCCTTTGGCTTGGGCATATTGAACTTAAGGAATTCGGTCACGTTCTCGTCGGATCTCAGAATCACTCGCCGCTCAAGGAAGGGTCGTGTCCCGTCGATCTTTCTCCATTCCACTTTCGTTGCCCCGCGGGTGACTTCGGCAATAATGAAATACTTATCATCCATGGCTTCGCCGAAATCGACGCGTTCGATGGAGCCTGGATAGATCACCGGCGGATGATGCCCCTCATTCAAATCCTGTGGCTTGTGGATATGCCCCATCGCCACATAATCGAGGCGCTTATCCCTGACGAGGCTGATTGGCAACACCAGATCAGAGCCTAGCATCACCATTCGTTCCGCGCCGAACTGCGCGCCCTCCACGGACGCATGGGCGGTGAGAATCAACGGAAGGCTCTGGTCTGCCTCGACCAGCCAGTCCTGGACAAGCTCTGAGATGCGGGATTCGATATTCGAGAACAGCTCTTTCATATCTCCTGCACTGACTTCAATCGACGCCATCAGACCGGAACGTGAGATCCAGGGCAAAGCGATAACCTGGACCGGTAGATCCCACAGATCGCTCGGTCGAAAGAATGCAGGCCGGTGCAAGACCCGCACGAAAGGAACCTGTAAGGTCTCAAACTCCTGAATCGCATGGGCGCGTCCCAGCGCCGGAGACAGGTCGTGATTTCCAACGAGTAACAGAGTCGGAATCCTGGCTTGTGATAGCCGGATGATTCTCCGTCCCCACTCCCGTTGAAAAGTCGGCGCAGGTGAGCGGTCCTTATAAGCATCTCCCGCAAAAATGACCATATCTACGCTTTCAGAAATCGCCGCGTCGACGATCGTATCCAGCGACTTAAGGAAATCGAGCACACGCAGCGGCAAGCCCGTATCGGGATCATGGCGGCCATAGTTTGCCATATCGATATGGGCATCGGCAAAGTGGAGGAGTTTCATGGTCTATTCATCCTAGGGATCCGAAGTCTCCCGACTTCGGTTTCTTCAGCTCAGCGTGGTTCAACGTCTGGAGACATTGACTCCCGATTTTATGGCTGTATTCCCAGATCCTGCAAAGCCTGTGTGGCGGGTATCCACTGCGGATGCACACTCAACGCAGCCCGATAGTCCTTGATCGCAAGGTCGGTTTTGCCAGCCATGTAAAAGGCCTGGCCGCGCCAGTACAGAGACTCCTCGAGCACAGGCTCGGAAATGGTCTCGTTCAACGTTGTATTGGCAAGATTAATTACGTCGGCAAAGCGATTGGTGTAGTAATAAGCCTTATACGGACCTGTTTGATACCACATCATGCGGTACGGGCGAACCGAATCATTGACGCCCAGGTCTGCGTAAAGGTTAAATGCATAGTCGTAGGCGATGGCTGCATCTGCATACTGGTATAGTGCAACATGGCTTGTCCCCACGTTGAACCAGGCAAAGAAGCGGTCGATGTCCGTCAAAGTCCGGACCTCGGACTGAGCAATACTCAACGCACGGCGATTCGCGTGCTCGTCATCTGCCAGGGGACCGAGTAAGGCCAGGACATCTCCTTCCTTTTCAGCGGGATATACGACCACAAATACATAGTTGAAAGCACGCCAGCCTTCGAGAAATGTCGAATACTTGATCTGGCGATTTGGCCCCGGAGGCGCACCTTCAGGCTGGTACGTATCCTGATAAATGATCAACTTCTTTGGCTCGTCATAACCGGTCACAAAGGCGTAGTGTCCCATCCAGCCATATTTGCCGTTGACGTCCAGTTCATAGATCCCTTTTTCGACCACGACAGGAAATCCGGCTGAGACAAGCCGTTTGAGCATCTCGATATCTCCCCCGTTGCGGACGATGGACCTCATACCGGGCACATGATCGAGGATGTAATCCTGTAATTCATAAGGCATTACATTCTTATCCTTGTCGGTCGGTTTCACCGCCCTACCGATCACATCACGGTTGCCATCCCAGCCCCAATATGTCAGCGCCATCGAAAAGTTTGCCGGACCGCAATAGTTGAGACGTCCATGCTGGTGCTCATACTTGACCCCGTTCAGCATTGCGGTAGCAGGCAGGGCCGTAGGTGTGACCGTGGGCTTCAGCGTGGGCCCGGGTTTGGGCGTGGAAGTCTCCTGCGGCATAAGAGTCGCTTCGAGGGTTTTCATCACCTCCGTAACAGCGATATCGATTTGTACCTGCTCAGCCGGTCTGAAGACTGCTTCGTCCGGCGGTTTGACGAGGTATCGAATCTGTGTGCGCAAAGAATCGAGCCGCCAGGCGAGGCGGTCGTGGACAGGAGGGACGTAGTACAGAACGATGAGGAGCAGAAGGGAAACAGGGACTGCCCAGATTCGATTGAATCGATTTTGCACATGAAGATTATACATCCCGCCCAATAAAAGAACAGATATATTCTCAGCAAATTCTAATGCTATGATCCTGAATTCAAGCACCCTATCCAGGTTTAGAGAGAAAGGAATCAAAAAGAGCGACCACGCAGGAATGGTCGCTCTTCACTTAATGATGGTTTTATTCTCTCACTTCGCCTTCAACTACATCGCCGTCATTGGACGGGGGAGCGGATGGCCCGCCGGGCGTTTCAGGCTGGGGCTGCCCCTGCGCATACAGTTGCTGGCTGAGCGCATGGAAAGCCTGCTGGACTTCCTCCGTTGCCTGCTTGATCCGGTTGATATCCTCGCTCTGCGCAGCGGACTTAAGGTTGTCCACTTTGCTTTGAATGTCCTGCGCGTCTGCGCTGGAGACTTTATCGCCCAGGTCACGCAGTGTCTTTTCAGTCTGATAGACCAGGTTGTCGGCCGTGTTCTTTGCTTCGATCAGCTCACGGCGCTTGCGATCTTCGCCTTCGTGCTGGCGTGCTTCCTGTACCATGCGATCGATATCATCTTTGTTCAGGTTCGTGGAGGCCGTGATCGTCACCTTCTGCTCCTTGCCAGTCGCCTTGTCCTTGGCAGTCACATGTAGGATGCCATTGGCATCGATATCGAACGTGACTTCTACCTGAGGAACGCCGCGCGGCGCAGGCGGGATGCCGTCCAGCCGGAAGCGTCCAAGCGACATGTTGTCGGCAGCCATCGGTCGTTCACCCTGTAAAACATGGATGTCTACGGCGGTCTGGTTATCTGCCGCCGTGGAATAGACTTCGGTCTTGCGCACGGGGATGGTCGTATTGCGCTCGATCATCTTGGTCATGACACTGCCGAGTGTTTCGACACCCAGGGAAAGCGGGGTGACATCGAGCAGCAAGATATCTTTGACTTCACCGCCAAGCACACCACCCTGGATGGCCGCACCGATCGCTACGACTTCATCCGGGTTTACGCCCTTGTTGGGTTCTTTACCGTTCGTCAACTTACGCACCAAATCCTGTACCATGGGCATGCGCGTCGCGCCGCCCACCAGAACGACCTCATTCAGCCTGCTTGCATCCATGCCTGCGTCCTTGAGTGCACTCTCAAAGGGCTGGCGGCAGCGGTTGAGTAGGTCTTCTGTCATCTGCTCGAATTTGGCGCGTGTAAGCTTCAGCTGCAGGTGTTTCGGGCCGGTTGCATCTGCAGTAATGTACGGAAGATTGATCTCCGTTTCCATTACACTGGAAAGCTCGATCTTGGCTTTCTCTGCGGCTTCGCGCAGTCGCTGCAGCGCCTGCCGATCGCTGCGCAGATCGATTCCCTGATCTCGCTTAAATTCATCCGCGGCCCAGTTGACAATGCGCTGATCCCAGTCGTCACCACCAAGATGCGTATCGCCATTCGTAGCTTTGACTTCGATCACGCCCTCGCCCACTTCAAGGATCGATACATCAAATGTGCCACCACCCAGGTCGAAGACCAGAATGGTCTCATTCTTCTTCTTATCGAGGCCATAGGCAAGCGCAGAGGCCGTCGGCTCATTGATGATCCGCAATACCTCGAGCCCGGCGATCTTGCCCGCATCCTTGGTGGCCTGCCGCTGGCTGTCGTTGAAGTAAGCCGGGACGGTAATCACTGCTTGCGTCACCGGATGACCAAGATAAGCCTCTGCATCGGACTTCAGCTTACCGAGGATCATCGCACTGATTTCCTGAGGGGAATATTCCCGGCCCGTGACCGGGATTTTTACACGGACATCATCCGCAGGACCAGGGACCACCTGATAGGAGACCATCTTGCGTTCGACTTCGGTCTCATTAAAGCGACGCCCGATGAACCGTTTTATGGAATACACTGTATTTTCTGAATTAACGACCGCCTGACGCTTCGCGGTCTGGCCAACGAGTCTTTCGCCGTTCTTATTAAAGGCTACTACCGATGGGCATAACCTGCCTCCCTCCGCGGTCGGGATAACGGTCGGTGTGCCGCCTTCCATTACAGCGACAACAGAGTTGGTTGTGCCAAGGTCAATACCAATGATTTTTGCCATAGAGATGCTCCTTATCACTGTCACGCGAAAAAGCAACCCGTTTCTGGGGCAGTTCCGCCATGACGAAGTAATCTGGGAATATCATACCCGCCCAGTGCAAGAAAACTGTTAACGCAATGTAGAAATTGAATTTGATCCGCAGTTGTGCCCCCAATTCTGGCGTGCAAGCCTAGGGCTCACTCACTTTGACCCAGTCAAACGCGGCGACCACCGGCGTATTCTCAAACGACGAGGCGGTAACTCCCAGCTTGCCTGCAAGGAGCTGATAGCGGGATACGTCCACGTTGCGGATGTTCTGCTGGTTGATGTAAAGTCCGAGGATTGTACCGGAGCAGGTCAACCCGACTTCCTGCGGCGTTCCGCTCACACCTATGGCGTTTGAGGAACCGGACATAATAGGAAGATAATCCGCAATTTCGTCTGCCAGCCAGCGGCCATACAGCACGTTGTACGTTCCATCGGTGGCAATGTTGTATTCGAACCAGCCATCCGCTTCACTATAGCGACAGACCAAACCGATGGAAGAGGGACTGCCGGCGCGGTTTTCGAATTGCGCGTGGATCTGGACATCTGCATAGTCGTATGGGCCGTAGAGTACGTAAACCCAGTTATAGGCAGAATCCATGTGCAGGATCAGACTGCTGTTTTCCGTTTCGATATTCGGAACAGCGTCGCTGCCCGCCTGGAGGATCAACCAGCCCGCGAGCGACCCATCGAATTCATGGGTAAAAAAGCGAGGGAGCGGTGTCGGAGAAAGCTCTAGAGTGGGAGTCGGCTGGGGGGCGAACGTTGCAGGGATCGGCGTCTGTGAAGCGGGGAGCGTCGCCGTAGAGGAAACGGGCGCCTCGGTTACGGTCGCCTGGACGCCAGTCTGGCAGGCAGCTATGAGGATAAGACATCCAATGAGAAGTTTTCGCATGGCGCTTATTAAAACACACTTGCCCAGTGCTTTGTGCCGGACAAGTGGACTTCAAAATATATTTACGCTGTGCTCAATCACAGTTTGGGATTTGCAGGACATCGCAACGGTATATCTCTGATCCTAAAGCGGCAGATAACGTGACAAAAACCATCAGCAGGACTGCGGCGAGGAGAACACTGACAGGATAGAATCTCCGTCTTCCTTCCGCTCCCCTGTGTAGTATTGGCTGAAGAGCGATGTAAGAGCCAACAGGGATGAGAAGCAAAACGATGAACAGCACAAGATATTCATGAGGACCTGTATGAATAGCTGGTCTAATGAGTGAGAAGAACGGCTCTATCCGATTTCCAACAATCGCGTTCAAAAGTGCAAACGGTACAATGAAAAACAAGCCAACAAGAGCCGCTAATTTTGGATTTGTCATGATGGTTCTCATGGTATACCCTTCTGTGACTAATAGTGTATGTTCCTTGATAATTCCTAGGGCTGTTTCAAGAAAGATCCAGAGCCAGAGGATGAGGCTGATTAATCCCCGATCCATCTGCCGTTTCTGTTCATTGTAGAGATCATTGAATGTTTGCTCGATCGACTGCCCAAACCGTTCCTTATAAACACGCGGATAGAGGCTGAGGAGTTTCTTGTAGAGGGCACGAACCATCGTGTCATCATCCGACATACGCAAAAGTTTTCGGATGGAGTTTCCGCTCCTGCGCTAGGGTGATGATACGCTGATAACGCTCGAGCTCCGCCGCGAGCGCTTCAGAGCCAATACCTGTGATCTGATAGTAGATGCGGCGCTGATCATCCACTTCGGGATCCACGCGCTTGTCGCTCTCTCTGACCAATCCGGCGTCGAGCATGCGCTTGAGAGAGCCATACAGCGTGCCCGGACCCATAGTCACCTTCCCCTGTGAGTCTGCTTCGACCTGCTTCATGATACCGTAGCCGTGCCCCTCACCCGTGGAGAGGGCCAGTAGGATATGAAAGACAGCGGGTGTAAGAGGTAGGGTAGGATCTTTGATAGCCATATGCACAACTATATCCGTCGCGGATATAGTTGTCAAGACTTAAACGAGTTGTCCAGCAGTTCGATTTGCTAAGCAAATCGTGCTGGACAAAAAGTGGAGATGGCGGGATTCGAACCCGCGTCCGAAAGATTCGACCCTCGGAAATCTACGAGCGTAGTCGGTCGAGTTCGTCATCGCAGAGGTCTCGCCCGACAGGAACTCTCTGCGACCAGCCGCTTTGTCTTTCGCGCGTGTAGCGGCGTCGTGCGCGGCACTCCATCATTGTCTCGCCCGGTCCGTCACCCGACGGAGAAGGGTGCCGGCGGACGCGCCCTCATCAAAGGAGGACGGCTGTTATGTGTATCGCTTATGCAGCGAGGGGCATAGCAGCGTAGGAAGTGCGGTTGGCACTTAATGTTTTGCGCTGAGTTTACGAGTTCGGCGCCTCTCGGCTCGCATTCCGGGACCAGCCTCTCCCGTCGAAGCCTGTCATCCCCAAAATACGGGAGCTTTGTCCCTTTGTTATGGCCATATTATAACATAGTTACAAAACAGTGGGTGTCTTGCTCTGCGCGCTGCTTTATGCTAGACTGTTACCGTATCACAATACTCAGGAACCATTACAATGAGCGAAAAAATCCTCATCATCGACGACGACCTCGACACACTCAGACTGGTGGGGTTAATGCTCCAGCGGCAGGGATACCAGATCAGTGCAGCGACCAATGGCCAACAAGGGCTGGACAAGGCGTTCGAAGAGGATCCGGACTTGATTTTGCTCGATGTAATGATGCCTGACATGGACGGGTACGAAGTCACTCGTCGCCTGAGGCAGAATCCCTCCACACTCGAAACTCCCATCTTGATGTTTACCGCCAAAACGCAGCTCGACGATAAGGTGATGGGCTTAGAGGTCGGCGCGAACGATTATCTCACCAAGCCTACGCATCCGGCCGAGCTGCAGGCCCGCGTGAGGACCCTGCTGGCCCGGGTGAGTGAGAAGCGGGGTGCAGATGGCTCGCGGCGGGCCGATAACCACGGGTATGTGATCTGCGTCCTTGGCGCGCGGGGCGGCTTGGGTGTCACCTCGCTGGTAGCGAACATTGGCGCCGGTCTGTATGCACGCACCAAGAGCGAGGTGATCGTCGCGGAAATGCTCCCGGGTCAGGGCGCCTTGGCGCTTGATATGGGCGTGACCGATTCCAGAGGCCTGGTGGATCTTTTGAGCCTCAGCAATTTATCTGAAATCACAAGGGATAGAGTTCGCGGCTCCCTCGTCCACCACGTGTCCGGTATGAAATTACTGCTTGCATCCGACCGCCCGCGTGATATGCATTTGATCAATCAGACCGCAAATTATGAGTCGATGCTTTCCAGACTGGCCGGACTGGCACGCTTTGTCGTTCTGGATCTGGGCGTGGGATTGCAGCAGTTTGCAGAAAAGGTCCTGAAACACTGTGATGAAATACTGATCATCCTGGAGGGCGTGCCGAATACGATCATCCACACCAGGGCGCTGATCGATGACATTGCCGCACTCGGCATCTCCAAGAAGAACATCCACGTGGTATTAAACAACCGCATCCGCTCCGATACGCAGCTGCCCTCCAGCCAGGTACAAACCCAGCTCGATCACGAGATCCTCAGCACGCTGACGCCTGCTCCTGAGCTGTTCGTACAGGCCACGCGTGTACAGACACCGGCCGTGTTATGTCAGCCCGAAAGCCTGACCGCACGCCAGGTCAACAAGCTGGTCGACTTTATCGTGGAACGGGAGGCGCTTCCCAGATGAACAAACCTGCCGGTCCTGCACTCGCCACCAGTGCGGCAATCGAGGACGCGGCAGAATTATTCCGCAAGGCAAAGCGCGCGGTTGTATTGACCGGCGCAGGTATCTCCACTTCCTCCGGCATACCCGACTTCCGTTCGGAAGGGACAGGCCTATGGTCCCGGGACGAACCGATGGAGGTCGCCTCGTTAAGTACATTTCGCACCGCGCCCGAGCGTTTCTTCCGCTGGTTCCATCCCCTGGCGACCCAGATCTTCCATGCACAACCGAATGCTGCCCATATCGCTCTGGCTGAAATGGAGGCATCCGGCCGGCTCCAGGCCATTGTCACACAAAATATCGACGCCCTGCATCAAAAGGCTGGCTCGCAAAATGTCGTGGAGATGCACGGCACATGGCGAACGCTTTCATGCACAGGGTGTTTCCAGCAATTCGAATCGGGACCATTCTTACAGCCCTACATCCAGGAAGGGCAGATCCCATTGTGCCCAAATTGCAATGGAATCCTCAAACCGGATGTGATATTGTTTGGGGAGCAGCTTCCACAATCTGCGTGGATGGAAGCGCAGCGCGCTGCCCGTCAATGCGACCTGATGCTGGTCGCCGGTTCATCTCTGGAAGTCCTCCCTGTGGCGGGCCTGCCCATGCAAGCTCTTGACCGCGGCGCCCATTTGATCATCGTCAACAACACTCCCACCTATTTAAATGTACGGGCAGATGTCGCCATCCTGGATGATGTTGCTGCCATATTACCTGAAATCGCGAAGCGAGTATGTAATGGCTGAGATTAAAACACAAGCACTCGATAGCTACCTGCGACTGATCGAAATTTCACGTGACCTGGCCTCCACGCTGGACCTCGATATGCTGCTGGACGATATCGTGCGTGCCGCGGCCGATATTACCCAGGCCGAAGCCGCCTCGATCATGCTGTATGACGATACGGCGCGCCAGCTCTACTTTCAGGTTGCCACCAATATAGATGAGCCGACAATGCGCGGCCTGATCGTCCCCCTCGATAAGAGCTTCGCCGGCTGGATCGTGACCAACCGCAAGTCCTTGCGCATTGACGATGCCCATCAGGATGAGCGCTACTTCAGTGACGTCGAACAAACCATCGGATATGCGACGAAGTCCTTACTGGGGATTCCGCTGATTACAAAAAATAAGGTTGTCGGTGTGCTGGAAGTGGTCAACAAGAAAAGAGGCCGGTTCACCGATCCCGATGAATCGATGCTGACGGTTCTGGGCGCACAGGCGGCAGTGGCAATCGAGAACGCGCGTTTGTTCCAGCAGTCGGACCTGATCGCGCAGTTCGTCCACGAGCTGCGGACACCCCTGGCATCGCTCAGCACAGCAACCTATCTTTTGCTCCGGCCGGAGATGTCGCGCGAGCAGCGTGACCAGATCGTCAACAACATTCACAATGAGACACTGAGATTAAACTCGCTCGCCTCCTCCTTCCTCGACCTGGCGCGCCTGGAATCGGGGCGCGTGCAGTTCCGCAAGACGCGCTTCAGCGTGGCAGACCTGATCTATGAGTGCGTGGATGTGATGGCTTCCAAGGCGCAGGAGACAAACGTCCAGATCCGCGTCGAGGTGCCGGGCGATATGCCGCTCATGGAAGCCGACAGGGATAAGATCAAACAGGTCTTACTCAACCTGTTGAGCAACGCGATCAAGTACAACCGCACCAACGGTACGGTGATCGTCACCAGCACTTTCACCGAGGCGGAAGAATCCATCACCGTCCAGGATACCGGGCTGGGGATCCCGGAAGAATCTATCCCCCACCTGTTCGAGAAATTCTATCGCGTGCGTGAACACGAAGGCACAGCCGTGGGTACCGGGCTGGGTCTGTCCATTTGCAAGCAGATCATCCAGGGGCACAACGGCCGAATCGAGGTAAAGAGCAAGCTGGGCGTAGGAACATCCTTCACCACCCACCTGCCGCGCAGTTCGAAGATCATACCGCGCAGCAACAACGAATCGCAATAGACTCAGGGTTCGATCAAAACTTTGAGCACGCCTGTTTCCGCGGCGCGCTCAAATGCTTTTAACGCCTCTGCCAACCTGAATTCATTCGTGATCAAAACAGTGGGATCGACCTGCCGCGTTTCCATTAGACGCAGCGCGGGCTCGAAGGGGCCGCAGCGCGAGCCGAGGAGGTTGACCTCATCTACGACGATGGACGAGAAGTTGACATCCAGATTGCCTTTGTATGTGGATTTGAGCACCAGCGTGCCGCGCGGGCGAACAGCCTGCCTCGCCAGAGAAAAGCCGACTGGCGACCCGGTCGCTTCCACCACGAGATCCCACCACCAGGGTTGGGTCTCCTCTTCAGAAATGATCCGGATGCCGCGCGCTTTCAACAAGTGTTGCTGATGCGAATGCCGGGCAACGACGCGCAGATCACAGCCGGTGAGCGCGATGGTCTGGGCGATGAGCTGCCCCAACCGCCCCGCGCCGACGAGCAGTACGCGATCCGTGGGCTTGACCTGTACCTGCTGCTGGATCTCCAGGGCGGCGGCCAGGGGCTCGGTAAAGACGGCCATCTCATCCGGGACAGAATCGGGGACGCGGTGTAGATTGGTAATTGGTAATTGAGTATATTCTGCGAACGTCCCGTCACGGTTGACAATCCCCAATACGGTGCGGTTCTCGCAATGCGTCGAGCGCCCGTTCAGGCATTGTTCG
>DASTFG010000245.1:0-3306 GCA_035708785.1 Anaerolineales bacterium | reverse complement strand
TTTCAGCCAGCTCACCCACCCGGATTTTTGGTCCCTGCAAATCTTGCAGGATCCCGACCGGGAGCCCGAGCCTTTCCGAGACTTTTCGGACCAGGGCGATGCGCCTGGCATGCTCTTCCTGAGTACCATGAGAAAAATTCATACGCGCCACATTCATCCCGGCGCGAATAAGTCTCTCGAGGGTATCTTCTCCCTCGCTGGCAGGCCCGATCGTTGCGACAATTTTCGCCTTGCGCGTCATAACAGGTGAATCCTCAATAAATTATACACACCGCTTGCTTGGTCGTGCGCTAGATGTAGTGCAGCTCCCTCGCCTGCTTTTCCAAATCTGGACGGAAATCAGGATGCGCAATGTTGATTAGCTGCTGTGCCCTCTGCCGGATGGACTTACCATAGAGATCGGCGACCCCATATTCTGTGACCACGTAGTGCACGTGGTTTCGGCTCGTGACCACGCCTGCGCCCAGCTTGAGCATCGCCGCAATGCGAGTGACCAGCGTCCCGTCCCGCAGCGTGGTCGTGCTTGGCAGGGCAATGATCGGGACACCGCCTTTGGAACGGGAAGCGCCGTAGATAAAATCCAGCTGGCCGCCCACGCCGCTGTAAAGTTTCGGTCCGATGCTGTCCGCGCAAACCTGGCCGGTGAGATCAACTTCAATCGCAGAGTTGATGGCGACCATGCGTTCGTTCTGGGCGATAACGAACGGATCATTGACATATTCGGTGCGGTGCAATTCGATCAGGGGATTATCGTCCGCCCAATCGTACAGGTCCTTTGTGCCGAGCATGAAGCCTGCAATGATTTTCCCGGGGTGCAGGGTCTTGCGCGCGTTGGTCAGCACGCCTGCATTGACCAGCTCGATCACACCATCAGAAAACAGCTCGCTGTGAACGCCGAGATCCCTTTTATTATGGAGATATTTCAAGACCGCGTCGGGAATGGCGCCAATGCCGAGCTGCATTGTCGCGCCGTCGGGGATCAATTCGGCGATGAAGCCGGCAATCTTCTCCACAACTGCGGAACCGCCTTCCTCAGCCATTGCCATTTCCGGGATCGGATAGTCGACCGGAATAATATGGTTCAGGCGGCTGACATGCAGGAACGAATCTCCCAGCGTGCGCGGCATCTGCTGGTTGACCTCGGCGATGATGATCTTTGCAGTTTCCGCCGGAGACTTTGTCAGGCCGACTTCCACTCCCAGGCTGCAAAAGCCGTGCTCGTCCGGCGGGGAGACATGGATGATGGCAACATCCAGGGGCAGGTGGCCCCGCTTGAACAGGAGTGGAAATTCCGAGAGCAGAACGGGCGTAAAGTCTGCGCGGCCCTCCTGCACGGCCCTGCGGACGTTCTGGCTGATGAATAGGGTATTGACCCGCAGGTGACCTTCCATCTCCGGGTTGACGTAGTCGGCGGGGCCGATCGTCAACGCCTGGCAGATCTCCACGTTCTCGAGACTCGGCGCGTAGTCCACCAAAGCGCCGAGCACCTTCTGCGGTACCGACACATGGCCCGTCAGGAAGATACGATTGCCAGATTTAATGGCGCGGACCGCCTCTTGCGGGGTTGTGATCCTGGATTGATAGATGCTATTCCAGTCCATCGAGCCCTCCTTCTGTCAGAAGAGTAAGATGGACAAGCTCTCCGGCATGCGTATTCACGGCTTTCTCGATGGCAGGGTCAGCCGTAATTGCCTCTTCAACGCCCAGACTGGCGAGCTTCTCGATATAGGGCATGGCCGCGTTGACAAAGGCATAGGTGGCCGTCCGCGCGACCACGCCCGGCATGTTGGGCACGCAATAATGCAGTATGCCTTCTTCGATGAATACCGGATGGTCGTGGGTTGTGGGCCGCGACGTCTCGACACAACCGCCCTGGTCGATGCTGACGTCCATGATCACCGAGCGAGGCTTCATGGCGCGCACCATCTCACGAGTGACCAGGATCGGCGCCCGCTGGCCTGGAATCAACACCGCGCCGACCACCACGTCTGCAAACGCGGTGGCGCGCTCGATGTTACGCTTTGTCGAGAGCATCGTAACAATGCCGGGAAAGCGGTCCCACAGAGTTTGCAGCGCACTCATGTTGTGATCGATCACAGTGACATGCGCACCCATCCCCAGAAACATTTGCGTCGCGTAGGTGCCGACCACACCAGCCCCGAGCACAACCACCTCCGCCGGCGGGACGCCCGGAACCCCACCCATCAGGATGCCCTTGCCGCCCCAGTTATTCTGGAGCAGGCGCGCTGCGATCTGCGCCGCCATCGCGCCCCCGATCTGGCTGAGCGGACGGAGGACCGGCAGAGAGCCATCCTGCTCCTGGATCTCCTCATACGCGATGGAGGTGATTTTTTTCTCGAGCAAAACTTCCACCTTATCGCGGCGCGCCGAGGAGAGGTGTAAAAGTCCTGCAATTGCGCAGCCCGGCCGCAGCCAATCGAGTTCATCTTTCATCGGCCGCGCGACTTTCAATATCAAGTCTGCCCGGCCGAAGACCTCTTCAGGAGAATAGGCGATTCGCGCGCCGGCATTTTCGAATTGATGATCGTCAAATCCCATCCCTGCCCCGGCCTCATGTTCGACGTACACCTGGTGCCCCTGCTGCGTTAAGATTTCGACCGCTGCAGGGGGCAAGCCGACTCGAAATTCAAACGGTCGCCTTTCCTTCGGTATTCCAATGTTCATCGGACCTCCATGATGGAGACCTTAAGGGTTTTTTCTTGATCGATCTGCTCCTTTAGCTCCAATACGTCGACCCAGATATTACAGCCTTTTACGGAGGAAACCCTTAGGGTCTGAGAATCTCATTGCATATTCAACACATCCCGAATGGATGGCAGCGCCCAGTCGATTGTTTTCTTATCGATGATCAGCGGCGGCGCAAAACGGATCACGTTCTCATGTGTCTCTTTGGCAAGGATGCCCTTCTCCTGCAAGGCTTCGCAGAACCGGCGGGCGCCCTTTGCTTCAGGCTTTAGTTCGACGCCGATCAAGAGACCTTTGCCGCGCACCTCTTTCACATGCGGGCTGGGGATTTCGGCCAACTGCTCCAAAAAGTATTCTCCTAGTTCTTCAGAGCGCTCGGCCAATCTCTCTTCACGGATCACCCGCAGCGCGGCGCGCGCCACCGCGGCCCCGAGCGGATTCCCCCCGAACGTGCTTCCATGCTCTCCGGGTTTGAACAGGCCGAGAAGATCCTCGTCTGCAAGCACAGCCGAAACGGGGTAAAAGCCCCCCGAGAGCGCCTTGCCGATGATCGTCACATCCGCGCGGACGCCCTCGTATTGCGCAGTAAACAACCTACCG
>DASTFG010000244.1:0-8182 GCA_035708785.1 Anaerolineales bacterium | reverse complement strand
CTTTATAGTGTCCGCTCGCGGCGGGCGCGGTCAGATTGATCGACACATCCACCATTTGTCCGGGCGGCACATCGACCGGCAGTTTCACAGAAAGGGGCGCGCCGATCGAATCTCCACCCACCCAGACGAGGTTGTACACCGTGCTCCATGTACAGGTCCCGATGTTCATCAGACGCCAGGTCTTGGTAAACGCCGCGCCTGGCGCGTACGCCGCCCCATCGGGAGCAGTCAAATCGGATATGAATTGTGCATGATCGCAATAGGTGGCAGCCTGCGCCTGCGGCACCGATTGAGAAATCAACATCCCCGCCAGCAAAACCATGCTGAGGATTTCTTTCCTGAACATGGAACCTCCTCCAGATTCGCCCTCCAGAATAAGTGTTGCTCCTCGACGTTCGCGAATCTGTGCATCGATCTATGCTTATCATCGCGCAAAGCGCCCGCTCATTTCCTGACAATTTCAATGCAAAATCTTTTGTGATTTGCTGTAGAATCACCGCAGATTTGATCTACTTTCTATGGGAGCGTTTCATGAATCTAGATAACCTCGATCGTTTCAAGGAACTCGATAGCCTCGACATGCTCGGCGAGATTGACGGTCTGCCCGACCAGCTTAACTCTGCTTACCGGCTCGGTCTCCAACATGACTTACCCGACTGGACAGGTTTTCGGCAGGGGGTGATCGCGGGCATGGGCGGATCCGCGATCGGTGCAGATTTGCTCGCCTCGTACTGCGCTTCTCTCGCCCCGATCCCTGTTTCGGTTCACCGGGATTATGGACTCCCCCTCTTCGCGCGCGGCCCCGAGACACTGGTGATCTGCTCGTCGCACTCCGGCAACACCGAGGAGACTCTGGACGCCTTCGAAGCCGCCCGCCAGGCCGAATGCCGCATCATTGTCGTGAGTACGGGTGGTGAGCTTGCCAGACGCGCCAGGGAAGGCGGTATCCCTGTCTGGACCTTCGAACACGCCGGCCAGCCGCGCGCCGCCGTAGGATTCTCCTTTGGTTTGCTCCTGGCGATGTTCCAGCGCTTGGGCCTGGTCGCCGATCAAAAAGAAAACATCGCAGACGCAGTCGCCTCGATGAAGCGATCACAACAGCACTGGTATGCAGACGTTCCGGCGGTAAAGAACCCGGCCAAGCGTTATGCCGGCCAGCTGATGGGGAGGTGGGTGACGATCATGGGCTCCGGCCTACTGACCACGGTGGCGCGCCGCTGGAAGGGACAGCTCAACGAGGTTGCCAAGGCCGGCGCGAATTTCGAGTTTCTCCCGGAGGCCGATCACAATACACTGGCCGGGACGATGAATCCGGAAGAGGTGCTCAACCCCCACACGATGACGCTCTTCCTGCGGGCGCCTTCCGACCATCCGCGCAACCGCCTGCGCTCGGACCTGACCCGCAAGGCGTTCATGCTAGAAGGTATGAACACGGACCACGTCGACGGGCGCGGGAACACGCCCCTCGCGCATATGTGGACGCTGATCCTGTTCGGCGATTACATGGCATACTATCTGGCGATGGGCTACGGGGTCGACCCCACCCCGATCCAGGCGCTGGTCGATTTCAAACAGGCAATGGCAGAGGCAAAGTAAGAATTTTCTAAATAAGTGAGGTATTACCACGGCAGCGGATCGGTCATGAGCTCGCGCTTCCACAGCTCATACATGGATTGCACCACCTCCGGGCTGAGCTGTTTTTCTGCGGCGGCAAAGTTGTCCAATGCCTGGTCCACACTTTTCGCGCCCGGGATGACCGTGGAGACCTGGGGATGTGCCAGCACAAATTGCAGGGCTGCATGGACCATGGAAGTGCCTTCGGGGATCAGCGCGGCGAACTGCTCCACCAGCTCGCTGCGGCGCGCAACTACCTTGGGCGGCCAGCGATTGCGTATGTCATCGAACTGGTGGCCTTTTCGATAGCGGCCGGAAAGCCAGCCTGAATCCAGGGGCACTTTGACGATGATCCCCACGCCGTTCTCGTATGCCTTCTGGAAGGCGGGGAGCGGCTCCTGGTACAGCGCGTTGAAGAACACTTCCAGCGCTTTGCTCTTTGTCGTGTCGACGACCATTTCCACTTCCTCACGCCAGTCGAGCGAAACGCCGTAGGCGCGGATCATCCCTTCCGCTCTGAGCTTTTCGAATTCCTCGTATTGTGAGGCAGCCCTGCCATCCATCATCTCACGCGTCGGGTTATGCATGAGGACGATGTCCAGGTAATCGGTCTGCAACCGGCGCAGGCTGGCTTCAAGGGACGGACGGATCGCGCCCGTGCTGAAATCTGTGTCGCCCTCTGCCGTATGACCAAATTTGGTGCAGAGGATGACCTCCCTGCGCACGGACTTCAGCCCCTCGCCCAGCAGCTCCTCGCTCCGGCCTCCGCCATAGCCGGGCGCGGTGTCGAAGAAATTGCAGCCCGCCTCCAGCGACTTCTGAATAATGCGCAGTGCTTCGCTCCTGTCATTGACTCCCCAATCGGGGTTTGCGAGCTGCCAGGCCCCGAGACCGATCTCGGAGACCTGCATGCCGGTGTCCCCAAACGGACGAAGTTTCATAGGTTTTCTCCTGTCTTTTTGGATCTCCATGAGAAAAGTTTACGTCTTGGAGTGTACTCTAAGTCAAGGGGGTTGAAACTGTCATTGCGAGGAGACCTTTAGCAAAACTGTCTCATGCGGCCGGACGCGCAGCACGAGCTCGGTCGTAAAATCGGCCATATCCTGATGGGTCCATAAATTGCGCGCGAGCTTGGGTATGTCGAGCAGGCCGATATCGCGCGCTTTCATGGTGACCTCTTCGCCGCGCGAGCCGCGATTGATCACGGCGACAGCCACGGATGAGTCGACCAGACGCTTTGTCCAGATCTCACATGGACCGATCTGCCTGACCCGCTTTGCAGGGATCCCAAGAGGATCCTGATTCACGGACAGCACTTCCCGGTTCATCAGCAGGGAGGCGCTATCGATATCCAGCTTGCGGACATCGCAGCCGATCATCAGCGGGGAGCACGCCATGCACCATAACGACATGTGCGTCTGGTATTCAAGGAACGTCATGCCCGTGCCTGCGATCTGGCCTTTCCCCTCCAGCCCAACCAGGAGCATATCGAGATCGTTCCAGCCGCCGGGCCCGCCATATTCATGCACATCGTGGGCGATATCAATGGCGACGTCCACGCCGGTAACGTATGCGTTCTTGTGCCAGATATTCACCCAGGTATCATGTACGTCGCCCGAGACGCGCCACATATGACCACCGACCTCTCGTCCCCACAAATGTGGATTCCGCCTGCCCCATTCGCACAATGAGTACAGAAATTCACGCCCCGTTTTACGGAGGGCCTCACCCATGCGCGTGTAACGCTCGATCGCTACAGCCTGCTCGGGCGGCGCATGGCAATAATCATATTTGAGAAAATCAATCTCCCACGAAGCCCAGAGCTGCGCATCCTGTTCTTCGAAACCGTAACTGCCGGGGTAGTTCGCGCAGGTCTTCTCCGCCGCATCCGAATAGATGCCGAGCTTGAGTCCCTTGCTGTGGACGTACTCTGCCAGCGCTTGGATCCCGTTCGGGAATTTTCCAGGATCAGGGATGAGATCGCCGTTGCCGTCCCGTCTGTCCTTTACCGACCAGCAATCGTCGATGACGACGTATTCATAGCCATGATCTTTTAGCCCTGTCGAAACGAGTGCATCGGTTGTCTCACGGACAACCGTCTCGTGAATATCATGTCCGAACATGTTCCATGAGTTCCATCCCATGGGTGGGGTGGAGGCGAGCAGTTCTGCCGAATTTGTCATGGCCTTCCTCAAAACGTGGGATTTTGGTGCATGCCGTATAATTACAGAGGCCGCATAAAGATCTAATCCTTAACTCTGGAATTTGGCCTCCGAACTGCATTGCAAAGTTTAATTATTTATGAGACGAGCGGTAAATTGGCTATCTTTGAGTATAGACGTAACCTGCGTCAAAATCAATCAACAAAAATCTGTTTATGTTATTACAATCGTCTTTGCGTGCGCTGCTCTATCGATCTGAAAAGCTTATTCAGGGCTGGCGTTTTGCACCTCTGTCCGCTCCTCAAGGAGGCTGGCCGGTCCTGCTTGGGATTTCCTTTCCCAAGAGCGGCACGCACCTGCTCGACCAGATCCTGCTCGGCTTTTCGAAGGTCGCGCCGTTCTCCCGCCGCCTGCACTCCTTCTACGCGGAATATGAAGGCGAGAGTGGGCGCAAGCGCACGGCCGGGGAAGCGCTTGCCTGGCTGGATTCGCTGCGTCCGCGCGATATCGCCTCAGCGCATCTCTTTGCACGGCTCGAGGTGGCTGCCCGCGTCAGTTCCCCGGCATTCGTTCCCTATTTTATCTTCCGAGATCCACGCGATGGGGTCGTCTCGCATGTTTTCTACGTGACCGAGATGGAAGCCCGGCATGTCCACCACGATTACTACGCCTCTCTTCCCGACTTCGACTCGCGCCTCAAGGTCAGCATTTTAGGGAGACAGGATACCGAGATCGAGTTCCCGAACATCGCCGATCGCTTCGCTCCCTATCTGGGATGGCTGGAGCAGCCGGCGGTCATGAAGATCCATTTCGAGGATCTGGTCGACGACCGGGCCGCGACCCTGAACCGCATCCTCGAGCACTTTCTCGCCCGTGTCCCACTTCCGGCTCCCCGACAGTTGATTCTGAAGGCCATCGAATCGTCCATCGATCCGAACCGTTCCCCCACCTTTCGCTCGGGAAAGACCGGCGAGTGGAAAAAATATTTCACTGAAGAACATAAACGTATATTCAAGGATGTAGCAGGTGAGCTGTTGGTGAAATTGGGATATGAGGAGAGCAATGACTGGTAGGCAGAGTCAGGATTCGTGAATCGGGAATTGGGTTTCGCGATTATGAAGGATAAGGTATGAGCATCAAAAGCCTGGAGACACTGGAAGATGAAGCTCGAGCCGCCGCGCGAAGCGTCGGCGGCGCTTCTCAGGGAGCAACTGCCTGACATGTTCTGCATGCACACGGCAGCTCAGGCCGATAACTTGTCTACTGTTTTACCTGTATACTTGCCCGATGAACTGCTCTGTCGTCATCCGAGCGTATAACGAAGAGAAGCACATCAGCCGCCTGCTGGAGGGGATCCGCCACCAAACCCTCGACGACGTCGAGATCGTCCTGGTCGACTCGGGCTCGACGGATGGCACCGTTCCGATCGCCGAGTCCTTTGGGGCGCGGATCGTGCGGATCCCGTCAGAGGAGTTTACGTTCGGGCGCTCGCTCAATTTCGGGGTCCGGGTCGCGAGGCGTGAGTTCGTCGTCATCGCCAGCGCGCACGTCTACCCGGTCTATCCGGACTGGCTTGCCTCGTTGTTACATCCCTTTGTGGATGAAAAGGTCGCGCTGACCTACGGCAAACAGCGTGCGCCCAGGTCGGCGAAATTCTCGGAACAGCAGATCTTTCAGCAATGGTATCCCGACGCCAGCAATCCGCGGCAGGAGACCGCCTTTTGCAACAACGCCAATGCTGCGATACGAAGAAGCTTGTGGGAGCAGAATCCCTACGACGAGACGCTGACCGGTCTGGAAGACCTGGCCTGGGCGAAGTGGGCCAGGGAACAGGGATATGCGATTGCCTATGCAGCGGAGGCAGAGGTGATCCACGTCCATCATGAGACGCCGCGGGGTGTGTTCAACCGTTACCGGCGTGAGGCCATGGCTTTCAAAAGGATATATCCTGAATCACATTTTAGTGTCTACGATTTTGCACGCCTGACGACGATGAACATCCTCAGCGACGTATGGCACGCCGCGCGCGAGCGCCTGCTGTGGAAGAGTCTGCCTTCGATCTTCTGGTTCCGCCTGATGCAATTTCATGGTACGCGCACAGGCTACCGCCAGACCAGTCTCATCACTCCCGAACTGCGCGAGACGTTCTATTATGCGCGCGAGCGAAGACCAGGCCAGGCCGCACGGAGGGATATCGAACCTATCCGGTATGATGACGAAGCAAGAGTCAAAGAGGAAAGAAAGAATCATTGACCGTTTTGAAACATTACCCGGAGGAAAGCGTAATTACCTTTCATGGCTATTCTTAAGAAACTGATTCTTCATCCCTTCTTATTTGCCCTCTATCCGGTCCTGTCGCTGCTTTCCTTCAATGTCTCCCAGACGCTGGTTTCGGATGTATTCCGATCTCTGGTCGTTGTATTGTTGTTTGCGATGGCTCTTTTTGGACTGTCTTACCTCCTGACAAAGAACTGGCATAAAGCGGGGTTGTTGACATCGGGAACGCTGGTGCTGTTCTTCTCTTACGGTCATGTCATCTCTCTCTTGAGAGGCTTTTCCCTGGGCCCCATCCTGATCGGGCGGACACTGGTTCTGCTCCCGCTGTGGCTCGTGCTATGGACCGTCTTTGCATGGTGGGTCTTTCGGAAACGAGACGCAGGCTCGATTACACCTTTCTTTAATATAGCAGGCTTGCTTTTATTGATTTTGCCCCTATTTACACTTTCCACCTACTATCTTCAGTCCGAGCTGATCCGCCGCTCCCAGAAGCCGCAGACGCCTGCTGCTCTACTTCAGCAGTTCCAGGGCGAGCCGCCGGACGTTTACTACATTGTCCTCGATATGCATGCCAGGGCGGATGTGCTCGAGGCGATTTACGGGGATGACAACCGCTGGTTTCTCGACGCACTCAGGGAGAAGGGGTTTTATATTGCGGATCAAAGCACCAGCAACTATAGCTCTACCCTCCAATCCATTGCCTCCTCTTTAAACATGGATTACATCAATGATCTTCAGGATCGCTATGGTCCCGATTCCAATAACCGTGAACCATTGGGCCTGCTGCTCAAGGAAAATCATGTTTTTAAGTTGTTTAGTGAGAATGGGTATCGGCTGGGCGCCTTTCAATCGGATGATTTTTATACGGAATTCCGCCATGTGGATCATTATGTCAAGCCCAGTCAGGATGAAGTCAGGCAATATCTAAATTTTTGGACTCTAAGTCCCTTCGAAGGGATCTTGATGCAATCCACACTTCTGCGCGTATTATACGATCTGGACATCCTCTCGTCTGAGGTCCTACAGCAAAACACGCTGGAGGCCCCTTATGACCTGCATCGCCTGACCATCCTCCACACAATGGAGCATCTGCCTGATTTTTCCCGGGAACGTGGGGCATTCTTTGTCTTTGCACATATCGTGGCCCCGCATCCCCCTTATGTGTTTGGGCGGAGCGGCGAGGAGATCAGCCACGATATTCCGTATTCGCTTTCGGGGCCGGGCCGCCAGAACGGAGGTCCTGAGAACATCAAGTTGTATGTAGACCAGCTCCATTATCTCGATACCCTGATCCTGCAAGCTGTCGACGAGATCCTCTCTCAATCAGAGAACCCGCCGATCATTATCATTCAAAGCGACCATGGTCCGGTCAGCTATGTGGGTCAGGAAGAGATTGCAGAATCGAACATGAAGGAACAGCACGCCATTCTCAATGCCTATTATTTCCCCGGGCAAAACTATGATCTTTTGTATCCATCCGTCACCCCGGTCAATACATTTCGGATTGTCTTCAATACGTTCCTGGGTGGGAATTATCCGCTCCTTCCGGATAAGAACTATTTTATCCCGCACGCGCGCCCGTATGATTTTATCGACGTGACCGAGCGGGTCCGGACGGATCCACTGACACCGTAGTTCTTGTTTTCTGTCTGTTTTTACCTGAGCCAGGGAGAATGCCACCTGTAAACGCGCTCTTAGTGGGGTCAGGAGGAGGTGTTTTCAAAGCGGGGCTGAGCAGGATGCCGGACCGATTCGGTATAATGAAAAATGCGAAACGACTCATCCTGTTCTCATATGTCGTGTTTGTCAGCATATTCATCTGAATCTTTCGAAAAACCACTCCCTGTGCAGACTGTCTGATGGGCACAACGATTGAATTAAAGAAAATCAAGTTCAGTACCCTGATTTCTTTGCTCATCCCGGTGATATTGTTCTGGGTAGTTTTGATCGTCAGGATCCCCTATCCTGTTACTTTCCCTCTTGCCATTTATTCATTTGGTTTATTTGCGATCATTTTGCTGCTCTATTATTTATCCTTGCGGCTGCGAGACAATGTGGGAGTTCTGGCTGGTCTTGGATTAACAATGCTGTTCTTTGCCTCAGCCCTTTCCTATAAATGGACATCCGGA
>DASTFG010000243.1:0-5239 GCA_035708785.1 Anaerolineales bacterium | reverse complement strand
CCGGTGTCACACTCCACCAGAACCGTCAGGGTAAGCCCCGCCTGTACGGCAGCTTTCGAAAGCCCGCGGACCACGTAAGCCGAATCGGCGGTCACGCTGACTTCGCCCTCCGCAGCCAGCGCCATCAAACGCGACAGCTTGCTCGCACCGAGGATATTATAGGGAATGAAAATATCTGTAAATCCCGCGGCGGCCATGACTTCCGCTTCGCTGACTTTCTGGCAGGTGATGCCGGTCGCACCCGCCTCTACCTGCAGCGCGGCAATTGCAGGGATTTTATGGGTTTTGATATGCGGGCGGTTGGCGATATTGTAGGAATCGAGGTAGGCCTGGAGGCGCGTGATATTTGCCTCGAGGCGATCAACATCCACGACGGGTACAGGCGTCTCCAGCTCATCGACGTGCATAGGCTATCCCTTTCCAACATACGCGATCGCATCGATCTCGATAAGCATACCTTCCCGGGGAAGTGTGCTGCCGACCGTAGTGCGCGCCGGCTTGGGATCGGTAAAGTAAGCGCTGTATACTTTATTGTAGCGGTCGAACAGATCTAGGTCACTCAGGTGCGCGCTCACTTTGACGACATCTGCCATGCTCGCCCCACCCGCTTCCAGGATCGCTTTGATGTTCTCGAGGACCCGGGCCGTCTGCTCCTCGATGGAATCGCCCACGATTTGTCCCGTGGCCGGGTCGAGCGGACCCTGGCCGGAGACGAAGATAAAGTCCCCGGCGCGCAGTCCCTGTGAATATGCTCCCACCGGGGAGGCGCCGGACTTCGTGGTGATCTGTTGTTTGGGCATGAATTCTCTCCTTTGAAGGATGCCATTCGTAAACGAATGGCATCTCGCTAACTCCACGCTCTCCGCAATAACCTCAGCCAGTTGCCATGCATGATCGCGGCAATATCGCCATCGCTGTAACCTCGCCCGGACAGAAGCTCCGGGACGCGCTGCAAGTCCGCGATCGTATCGAGGTCGGAGGGCGATTGCTCGCGCCCAAAGCCTCCGTCGAGATCGCTGCCGAGCGCAGCGTGCCGGCTGTTGCCCGCAAGCTGGCAGATATGGTCGATGTGATCCACAACATTTGTGAGCGTGACCACGGGATTATCGCGCGCCCCGCGCACCCAGCCCTGGTGCAGCATCCAGTTGTCGAAGGCCACACCGATGACCCCGTCCCGGGCGATGATCGGGCGAATCTGCCGGTCGTCGAACTGGCGCTGGTGAGGTACCAGGGCGCGGCAGTTGTTGTGGCTGGCGAGGACAGTGCCGCCGAAACAATCCAGGGCCTGCCAGAAGGCTTTATCGGAGAGGTGGGTGAGATCGAGAAGGATCCCCAGCGTCTCCATCGTCTGGAGCAGTTGTATCCCCTCGGGCGTCAGCCCGAGCTCGGTGGAGGTTCCACCCGCATAACGGCCCGGGCCATAATGCGCGGGGCCGATGACCCGCACGCCTGCCTCCTTCCAGGCTGGCAGCTGCTCCGGAGCCCAGACCGGGTCCGCGCTCTCCATGCTGATCACGAGCCCAAGCGGCGGCGGAGCGCGCAGCGGGACCGTCTGGCTTTCCCATTGCTGCCATGCAGCGATGTGATCGTCCAGCCTCGCCAGTTCCGTGATGATGTGAATCTCACCGGATTCCTCCAGGGCGCGATAATATGCGAGCTGGCCCTGCACAATTCCGTATGCCTGGAGAGGCGATGAATAGTCGACGTTATGAACCATGCGGCCCGTGGAACGCGCCAGCAGGGTCGCGAAACAAAGCGCCACGCGTCCCTCACGCATCTCGGGCAGCGCGACCGTCCCCTGGCCTCGTCCGGGACCGGAAAGACGGCTTTCCCCTGTCCGAATCGTGTAAACCGAATGTTGGAGATTCCGGTTCCACTGCAGGGCATTCCATGCCAGGTCGAGATGGGCATCTATGATAAGCATCGAACTCATCACCTCTTTGGACAGCAATATGCGAATTCTTTGATAAACGTATCTTTTCGATTATGTCCCCACTTGCACTATATTCCATTTTCCTTCTCCATGGGTGCCGGATTGCCATGCCCACATTTTACTATGAGACCAGCATCCCGATCTCTCATTTCAATTCCTGCCATGAACATCGCGATGGCGATCAGGGCTACATCACGGCTCATCTCTCAATTTGGAGCGATTTCAAAACTTCCTTCGCAATAACTTAACAACCAGCGCCATTAACAAAAAACCGCCTACGACGCGCCAGAGTGGAATGGATGCCTTGTAATGCACCGGTGCGACTTGATTTGTGGGAGGTATTTCATCTTTCCTTTGTCTGCGAACCCAGCCCGCGCTGATCCAATCCAGGATTTCTGGGAAGATCTGGTTCAGGACGACCGGGACATCATACACACGGCTATAGTAAAGCGCCCGGCGTGGTTGTTCCACCAGTTGCACAATTCTCCGTGCAATCGCCTCACGGCTAACTCTGCCAATAGGAATGGAGCGATACTTGATGCTTCCGCTTTTGCGCCCGGCTTTCTTATTAAACTCCGTGCCCGATACCGCGCTGGGATGAATGCGAATGACCGTAATTCCCCACGGAAGTAATTCACGTCGCAAGGCATCGTTGAGTCCTTTGACAGCATATTTGGTGCTGGCATACACATTGAGGGGCGGCGTTCCAATCTCACTGGTATAAGAACTCATGTTCAAGATGCAGCCGGATCGCTGCGCTTTCATGATTGGTATGACCTGCTGGATGAGCTGGGCCATACCGATTACATTGACCTCGAAATAATTCCGCAGATCCTCTGTAGTGAGTTCTTCGAACCAATCGTAGTTTCCCCAGCCGGCGATGTTTACCAAGATGTCAATACGGCCATAGGTAGATACAGTCGTTTGCACAAGGTTCTTAATTTGAGAGAGATCGGTGAGATCGGTCTGTACAGGCAGAGCTGTTCCACCCATTCTGTGAATCTCGTTCGCGAGGCGCTCCAAACGTGCAATCCGGCGCGCGGCCAGCACGGTGGTCGCGCCGGCGCGTGCAAACTCCCGTGCGGTAGCCTCCCCAATACCGGAGGACGCTCCTGTAACGATCGCGATCTTTCCATCGATGGCAGGCCGCCTTGATAATTTCATGGCGTTCCTCTTTTTTTGATCAAAATCCTAATTTCGTTGTTTCGTTGCCGGCTGATTTTGATTGTACGAGTCTTGTTAAGTTGATGGCTGCGGATTTCCGTCATATTTTACTACGGGTAAATATGATTTCCACTTGACGCTCCTCCATCCACCCGCTATAATCTGCCCGCTAATCTGATCAGGAAATCAAGTAGCGGGCGGACGCAAAGGGCTCCGCCCCTACGCATGTAATGAAGGAGAAAGTCCCATGCCCCCACATCCAAAGCGCAAACATTCGCAGGGCCGCCGCAATAATCGCCGCGCCCATGATGCCCTGCAGCCGCGCAATCTCGTCGCCTGCTCAAACTGTGGTTCGATGCGTCTTCCGCACACGGTCTGTCCAAACTGTGGTTTTTATGAAGGCCGCGAGGTTGTCGAAATCAAGAAAGAAAAGAAAAAGGGTGAGTAGAGAGGGCAGCAGCCCGACCTGTGGTAGCTGCCCAGCTCCTCCGCAAAGCGGGCCGTGACGAACACGGTCCGTTTGTGTTTAATGGATAGAGGCATATGAAACTAGACTCAAAAACCACCGCGTTGGTCTTTCCCGGACAGGGGTCGCAATCTGTCGGGATGGGTAAGGAGCTGGCCGGAGCATATCTCGCTGCAAAAGAGACCTTCGACGAAGCAGACTCTCTCCTCGGAGTTCCCCTCTCTGCTTTAATGTGGAACGGTCCGGAGACGGAGCTGAATGACACGGTCAACACGCAGCCCGCCCTGTATATCCATTCGGTTGCGGCCTGGAGGACGTTCACGGATCTTTACCCGGATTTCAAGCCTGCTACCGTAGCCGGGCATTCTCTCGGCGAACTATCGGCGCTGACCGCGTCCGGAGCCTTGCCTTTTTCCGATGGTCTGCGCCTCGTCCGCCGGCGGGGGGAGCTGATGAAGCGCGCCGGAGAGCTGAACCCTGGCGGTATGGCTGCGATCCTGGGCGGCGATATTCCGAGGCTCGATAAGGTCTGTGCAGAGGCCAGCACGGGAACTGAGATCGTCCAGGTCGCAAACGACAATTGTCCCGGGCAGGTGGTCATCTCTGGTCATCGGCCCGCGCTCGAGCGCGCCATGCAGGCAGCCAAAGCCGCCGGCGCAAAACGCGCCAAGGCTCTACCGGTGAGCATCGCCGCGCACTCTCCTTTGATGGATTCCATCCAGGGGGAATGGAACGCGGCCGTGGATGCCTGTGAGATCGGAGCACTCTCCATCCCTGTCGTGGGAAATGTTCACGCCAAGCCCATGCTGACAGCCGAAGAATTGCGCGCCGATATCCGGGCCCAGATGCAGTCGCGCGTACGCTGGACCGAGTCGGTGCAGGCGATGCTGGGGAGCGGCATCCAGAGCTTCGTCGAGGCAGGGAGCGGAAGCGTGCTGTTGGGGCTGATCAAGCGCATCGATCCAAATGCCGTAGGGCTTGCGCTTGGTACTCCACAGGATTTTGCCGCCCTCGAAAGTTAATCTGCTATACTTCGAATCATGGACGAGATTCATGCCCGCGTGGAACGTGTGATCGAAGAATTGTCGGGTAATGAAGCCCTGTTCGAAATGCTCGATACGGATGCCGCAACGGAAATGCTCAACTGGGGAATCGAAATGGGGACTTCCATTGTGGAAGGTACCGAAGGAATGGATGAACCAGCCGCGGAGGAGGTCCTGGGTCCACGCCTCAAGGCTGTACGTCAGACGTTGCGCTCCGCCGGGAACTGGGCGGCCGGGCAATATATAGATCCCGACAGCCGCGTTCAGCTGCGGGAGAAACTATTGGGAAACTTCAGGCTTATCTACGGAGAAGAAACGTATCTGCCCTCGCCGGAGAAAATGGATGAACTGCTGAACCAGGTAGATGCAGGGACTCATACGCCACACCAATTGATCTTAATGCTAAAAGAATTAGTCGCAGGATCAGCGAAGGAGTAAGCATGTCTCGAAGACGCAGAAGAGTTACCAGGCAGAACGCATCCGCTACCATCCTTGCGCTGATCATTGTGTGCATCCTCGGCGTCATTTATCTGGCCACCGGTGCAGACCCCTCCGGTATATTCAAAACTGCGGACACCGCCCTGCCGGAAGTTGCGACCCTGGTCAACCCCCCCTCAAATCTCACCTCACAGC
>DASTFG010000242.1:0-3806 GCA_035708785.1 Anaerolineales bacterium | reverse complement strand
GGCCAGGTGAGATACATCGCAATCATGGCGATCAACCCATACGCGGCCATGACCGGCCAGGCCTTCGGGCCTGACTTCCAAAGGAGATAGCCGGCGACGAGTACTCCGGCCCAGGCGCCAAAAATACGAATGGATACAGTGAGGCCGAGGATGATCCCCGCAGGAAGGATGATTCCCAGCAGCCGTAATGCGGAAGGCAGGCTGCGCTGGTAGAGCCAGATCAAGGCCAGAGTGGTAGTGAAAATAAAAACCATCTGCGCTTGCAGGAAGAGCACAAAGAGCTTCTCAATATATTGCTCGGGAGGGAGGCGGTCGATTCTGGATGCAATCAACCTGATCAATGAGGGTTCCCCGCTGGCCGCGGCGCGGACCGCGCTATCGATCCATTGGTGGATGAGCGGCGTCCCCCCGAAGAGCAGGGCGAGGGAAACCAGCCAGAAGATCACGGCGCCCGTCAAGAGACGGCGCGTCCGGCCGGGCAACGCGCTCCAGGCTGTGGGCATGGCTTTGAAAACGGAATCCTCCTCACGTCCAAAAAGCGAGTCGTGCATGCGCATCCCCAGGTAAACAGTTAATGTGAAGAGCGATAAAAGCGGGATGTCCTTGGGGTTGATGAAGGCGTGTCCCCAGAACAACGGCTGAGTCATAAAAAGCAAAGTCGCGCCGAACGCGGCGGTGCGAGTCATCCAGCGAGCGGCGAGGTGGAAGAAGGCCCACACCCCGGCCAGGAAGGTGAGGAAATAAACCAGGTGCTGGATATCCACAGCTTGCGCGCCTGGAAGGATGCGAGTAAGTGTGTTCGCGACTACCGCAGTGAACATCACGAAGACCGGGCCGTAATTCTCGAAGCGGTCACCCGTCACCGGAATGGTGCCGTGCTGCGGCCAGGTGACGTAGGCTTCCAGTGAGCGCTCGGCATACTTATACAGATTCAGCTCATCCCATGACTCGCCATAGTTCCTGAGCGTGAAGAGACCAATCAGGAGACTGAGAGAGAGCAGGATGGTAAGCGGAAGATTTCGTTTCATAAAAGGATTTTCTGCTGCGGGCAGGTAGAGCAAATGGCCATTTTGCTTACATGCTGGATTTGCAATACGCCCACTTGCATTCATCCTGTTCTTTCACAAGCCCGGCTTTGACCGGATTGTAGAGGACATATTTGATGATCCGCTCCAGCTCGGCTTCGTCGCGGATAAAATGATCGTCGTTTTCGTGCTGCCAATTTGCGCTACCTCATTAACTGCTCAACCCGGCTTTCACCGACCGAATAATATTTCGCCTTGCTGTGATGCACAATGATCGCGGCTGTAGACTGCTCCGGGATCAATTGATAGGCTGCACTTAGGGTAATACCCAAATCACTTGTCACGGCTGGCAATAACTCAAAGACCTTCCTATGATCTTCCAGTTCCGGGATGGCCGGATAACCCCACGAGTAGCGCTTGCCCTGTCCCTCGGGGAGGCCCAGCTCGCGGCGGATGTGGCGGTGCAGGTATTCAGCCGTCGCTTCCGCAGCCTGGACGGCGAGTCCGTGCGTAAAGTAGGCTTGAGTGTAATTGTGCTCGGCCTGCAGCCTGTCGAAGCGTTCCGTGGCTTCATGCCCGACAGTCACCACCTGGAATGTGACCACATCCAT
Source organism: Anaerolineales bacterium (assembly GCA_035708785.1). Lineage (GTDB taxonomy): Bacteria > Chloroflexota > Anaerolineae > Anaerolineales > Villigracilaceae > Defluviilinea. Next base: position 2,170 of record DASTFG010000242.1, on the reverse strand, counting down.
CTTGCCCGAGCCGGCAGGTGCGAAGTAATCCGACAGGGCGAGATGGTCATCGTAGGGTTGGCGCGGGAAAGTAAAACGTGTCAGCTCGTCGGGCGAAGCCGTGTCGATCATGGAGGGATCGTAGATGATCAGATCATCGCCGTCCGACTGGCACGGGAAGTATCCGTACACACCCTGTGGCTTAAGCCAGCCGTCGCGGATCGCCTCCTTGCTCATCTGTCCAAGACGTTCATCGAATTTCGCTTTCAGCTTTTCCCAATCTTCGCCGTGGGCGTTCTTCGCGCCCCAGGATAAGCGATAGAGCTCGTTGAGACTGAGATGCTTGAGCACGATCTCCAAAGGCATATCCTTGACGACGCGCTGGCCCCATTTCAGGGGATATTGGATAGGTTCCGGCTTGACCTTTGAGCGGGTCGCCATTTTTCGATGCGCCGGCACCTGAGAGGTACGGCCCATCTCGAGATCGCCTTCCCTGCGAACGCGTGCCAGCAGCTCCTCGCGCTTCTCCGGGACGATCAGCTGGTCCATCGTTTCGAGCCCTTCGAACGCGTCCTTGCAGTAGAACACGCCGGGCTCGTGGACATCGCCATCTTCCGTGAACAAGATACGCCGGCCAAAGCGACGGTTGATCGCCGCGCCACCGACCAGAACCGGGAATTTCAGTCCACGGCGGTGCAGCTCGTTGACAATGAGCGGCATTTGCTTGGATGTGGACACCAGCAGCGCGGACAGCCCGATCGCGGTCGCATTGGCCTCCACGGCTTTGGTGATGATCGTCTCCGCAGGGACCTGCTTGCCGAGGTCGATCACGGTGTAACCGTTGTTGGCGAGGATCGTTTTGACCAGGTTCTTGCCGATGTCGTGTACATCGCCGTACACAGTGGCAATGACGACCGTGCCTTTGGTGACGCCTTCGACCTTTTCAAGATAGTTCTCCAAATGCGCCACCGTCTTCTTCATCACCTCGGCGGATTGCAGCACGAAAGGCAGGATCAACTCGCCTGCGCCGAACTTGTCGCCGACTTCCTTCATGGCGGGAAGGAGGACGTTATTCAGGGTGTGAACGGCAATTTCGTGTTTCGTTGGAACAGGTATCTGCCCGTCCGTACGGTAAATGATCTCATCAATGTCCGCTTCCACACCTTCCTTGTGACGATGCAGGATTTTCCAGTGCAGGCGCTGTTCGGGCGTCATGTCTTTGGTTGGATCGGAACCGCCCGCTTGTTCCGTCGGCGTGACCTTTTCGTAGTACTCGATGTATCGCTGCAGCGCGTCGGCGCGGCGGTTGAAGATGAGGTCTTCGGCGAGATCCTTTTCCTCCTGCGGGATGTCTGGGTAGGCGGTGATGTGCGCGGGATTGACGATCGCCATGTCCATGCCGGCCTGGATGCAGTGATAGAGCATGACCGAATTCAGCACAGGACGGGCATGCGGCGCGAGACCAAATGAGAGATTGCTCACGCCGAGGGACGCCATCACCCCTGGCAGGTTTTGCTTGATAAGCCGGATGCCTTCAATGGTCTCGATGGCAGAGTTGACGAATTCTTCATCGCCTGTCGCGAGAGTGAAAGTCAAGGCATCATAGACCAGATCCTCCGGTTTGAGTCCGTGGTCATTGACCGCGATGTCATAGATGCGTTTGGCGACTTCCAGTTTTTTCTCCCGGGTCTTCGCCATGCCGCTTTCGTCGATGGTCAGGACGATAACAGCCGCATTGTGTTCTTTTGCCAGCGCGAAAACTTTATCTGCTTTTTCGCGTCCTGACTCGAGATGAGTTGAATTAATGAGACAGCGCCCGGGCGCAGTTTTGAGGGCGGTTTCCAGAACGTCGAGTTCTGTCGTATCGAGCACGAGCGGGACGTCCACACCCATCTCAAGTTTTTTCACAACTTTGCGCATCAGTTCCACTTCGTCGGGGCGCTCGGTCACAGCGCAGGAAATATCGAGGGCGTGCGCGCCGTACTCCACCTGCTCACGCGCGATCTCCAAGATCGCGTCGTAGTCTTCTTCGAGGAGGAGGCGCTTGAATTTGCGCGAGCCCTGCGCGTTGCAGCGTTCGCCGATCAGGGTGGGCGGCGGATCCTGCCGCATGGCAATGGCGGACATGGCGGAGGCAAGCTGAGGCGTCGCGTGATTTGGGCGCGGCGGGTGCGGGTGCGTGTTCAGTTTA
>DASTFG010000241.1:0-3717 GCA_035708785.1 Anaerolineales bacterium | reverse complement strand
GATGAGTATGGGTATGGCTATAATCACAGCTATTGTCTGGTCTTTTCTAATAGCTAGGAGGCAGGATGCAGCTCAGAGAATATTTACAGCAACTGTATGATTACAATTACTGGGCAAACAAGCGTTATCTTGCCGTTGCTGAAACTCTCACCGAAGAAGAGCTCTTTCGCAGACAGGGACACTCCTGGGACAGCGCCCACGCGGTGCTGGTCCACATGATGAGCTCAGAGCGTATGTGGCCCCAGCGCTGGCGCGGCGAGAATGGAGCATTTCTCGACCCGAGGGATTATCCGTCTGTCGCGTCGATTCGCGAATATTGGGTGGATGTGGAGAAGAACATGCGTGCCTTCATTGCCGAACAGACGGAAGAATCACTATTGCGAGACATTACGTATACCAACCCCAAAGGCGAAACATTCACACTGCCCTTATGGCAAATGGTCGTCCAGCCGCCGAATCACAACACGCACCACCGCGGCGAACTGGCCGCTATGTTTGCATTGATGAACGTCCCGCACCCCGAGGAGGAAATTGTGCAGTACTTTTTGGCAACGAGCGGGCAAAGGAAAGAGTAGACACGGAGACCCATGCGACCTGCCCTGGCATTTCCGTTCAACGATCCAGATGGAACCATGTTCCGGCATCTACAGGCCATCCTGCCTGATTTGAAGGGACACTTTGCGTGCGCCTACATCTGTCCTCCTCGATCCACTCTGAAACATATGGATAACATGAGGCAGTTGCAGGCCGATGATTTTTTCACAATCTTTCCCGTGGACCGTGAGATGCAGCTCGGCGAACATTTTGCTTACCTTTACCGGAAAGCAGCAGAGACTGCGCACCCGGGTCAGATTATTCATCTTTGTTTTTTGGATCGTCTGGCATTTGCGCTGGAAAGCGGGTACAGGGATGATTTTCTGGAGGATATTGATTCTCTTTCTGCCGGCGATATGCCACTTATCTTTCAACGTTCGCGATCTGCTTGGCAGACGCATCCGCAAAACTATCGGGAGATCGAGGGAATCGTTACAACGGTCGGGCGTAATCTCTTTGCCAGGGAACTGGATTACGCCTGGTGCCATCTTGCCGTCCGCGCGGGACAGTTGCGCGAGATCATGCCTCTCGTGAAAAATCCGGATTTGAGCATGGTTGCCGAGATGATCTTTTATCTTCAAGACGAGATTCATACCCGCGATGTGGATTGGCTGGCGTGGGAGGATCCCTTCATCCTGGCGCGCGACCCGGAAGAACTTCAGCGCGAACGTGAGAACAGTCCGGAGGAAACGCACAAAAGGCTGTCCTACGCACTGCCGATGATCCAAAGTTTGACAAGACTCTCAGCAAATGGAAGGAGAAGCTAAATGCCAGGCATTGCCGTAAACGTTGCAGTGATCCACGAAGGGAAAATACTGCTCACCAAGCGGGAAGATTTCGAAGTGTGGTGTCTCCCAAGTGGAGAGGTGGAAGAGGGTGAGTCGCTGGCTGAGGCCGCCATCCGAGAAACAAAAGAAGAAACCGGCGTGGATATCGAGTTGACGCGTTTGGTCGGCGTGTATTCGCGCCTGGGCGGCATGCCGGATGTCCATGCAGTGTTGTACGAGGCGAAACCGATCGGCGGGGAGTTACGGTTACAGCCGGGAGAGACTACCGAAGTCAAGTACTTTACCTTTGACAAAATACCACAGGCAATCGCCTTCGCTCACAAAAAACGGATTGCCGATGCCCTTAACAGCAGTTCCGGAATGAGCGTAAAGCAGGAACTGCAAAGCCCCGATGGAGTAACCGTCGACCGCCAGACCCTGTATGCACTCCGTGATCGATCCGGGTTGCCGCGCCAACGGTTCTACTTGCAGCAGATCGAAGGGGCTCAGACCAGCGAAACCGTGCAGCTTCAGAACGGACATCATGATACTCCTTCGGCCAAATGGCTGAATCTGGCGCGTGAGCTCTATTCCATTGCGCAAGCGGGGTTGACATATTGCAAGAATGAATATGATCTGTATAGCTACAGACGCCTACGGGAAATCTCTGCAGAGATTATTGCCTGCCGTTCAGAGTTATCCAGAGAGACCGTCATGCAGGCTTTCTCCATGCAGGCAGGATATGCAACGCCAAAAATCGATGTCCGCGGCGCGGTCTTTCACGAGGGTCGGATCCTTTTGGTCCAGGAGAAGGCAGACGGGAAATGGGCAATGCCCGGGGGTTGGGCCGATATCGGCGACTTGCCCTCAGCGATGGTCGAGCGCGAGGTGTTGGAGGAGGCGGGCTTCGAAGTAAAAGCCGTCAAAGTCGCGGCAATTTACGATGCCAATCGGATCGATCCGCTGGAATTCTTTCATGCCTTCAAGATCATCTTCCTGTGCAACCTGCTCGGCGGGAGTGCGCGTCCGAACCATGAAACCCTGGCTGTGGATTTTTTCGATTTCAACAACCTGCCCCCGCTTTCGAGCGGCCGTACCAACGAGAGTATGCTGCGGGAAATCTTTGCTCATAGAGAGGATCCAAACCGCCCGGCGGCGTTCGATTGATGTATCGTTTCTTTCGTCCCTTTCTCTTTCGCCTGGACCCGGAAGCTGCACATCAGCTTACGCTTCAGGCGCTCCGATTTGCGGGAAGCTTTCCACTTTCTGAGTGGTTTCTTACACAATTCTATAGAGCACCATCCAAACCAGTTCACGCATTTGGATTAACTTTTAAAAATCCCGTTGGACTCGCCGCGGGATACGATAAGGACGCGGCTGCCGTAAGGGGACTCTCCACTTTGGGGTTTGGTCATGTAGAGGTGGGAACGGTCACTCCTAGACCCCAGTCGGGGAACCCGCGCCCAAGGGTTTTTCGCCTGCCCGAGGACGAAGCCGTGATCAATCGGATGGGATTTCCAAGTAAAGGGGCAGATTTTGTGGCGAGCAGGTTGCAGCGCTTAAACGTTGCAGCCTTGAAGCATGACAACATTGTCCTGGGTGTCAATCTCGGCAGGAATCAGGATACGCCGAACGAGGCAGCGGCGATTGATTACCTGCAACTATTGCAGTGCTTTGCACCCTTTGTAGATTATCTGGCGATCAATATCAGTTCTCCCAACACAGTCGGATTGCGCTCTCTGCAGGGGCGCGCGGCCCTGGGAGGATTGCTCAAACAACTCCATGTACAACGGAAGGTAGAAGAGACATCGTTGGGAAAACATATTCCCCTGCTTGTCAAGCTCGCGCCCGATCTCTTGGAGGCCGAAATCGAAGACGCGCTGGACGTGATCCTCAGCACCCGTATGGACGGCATCATCGTCACGAACACAACCCTGGCGCGTGAAGGACTGAAGTCAAAGCATCGGGGTGAATCAGGCGGGTTAAGCGGGAGCCCGCTGCGGGCGCGGAGTGAAGCGGTCTTACATCAAATTGTAAAGCGCGTGGATGAAAAAATCCCGATCGTAAGCGTAGGTGGCATCATGACCCCGGAGGATGCAACACGCCGGTTGGAGCTGGGCGCGACACTCATCCAGCTCTATACAGGTTTGATCTATCGCGGGCCAAGCTTGGTTAAAAAGATCCTAGAGGGACAGTGAACAATTTCATTACTGAAGTGGATGTAAAGCTGGCTGCGGCTTCTCCTGGATTCTTGAAGAAGCCATCCGGAAATGGGATCGGGGTGAAGGTTGCGCCGTCCCGATTTCGCCATAAAGAACGTAAAAAAACAGCAAGGAATTGCTTAACGCAATCGCAA
>DASTFG010000240.1:0-8835 GCA_035708785.1 Anaerolineales bacterium | reverse complement strand
AAATTCAGTCCCTGGTGCGTAATGGCTGCGGGAGTCTTCCCTGGAGAGAAAGTCGCAGATCACCGGCGCGGGGAGCCCTTTATAGGTGATCATGCCGTGCTCGATTTCGTGGCTGAGGTCAATGAGTCTGCTGTTCATTGCCTGTCCTTATCTCATTGCGGGGGCGATATCGCGCTGAGTGCTACGCAATCGAAGCGCGCCCGAAGCAATCTTCCTGGGGTTTTGGGATTGCTTCGCTGCCTCGGTTTCGACGCGCAGCGTCTCAACCTGCGATCACTTCGTCGCCAGAATCCCGCCAACGACCTTTGTCATCACCAGCTTCCCGTCGCGTTCGAACCAGCGCGCGGCTACCTCCTCAATCGCCTGGATCAAGGTCTCATATTCATCCTTGCCGTTGAACATGGAAGTCCACAGCTTTCGATCTTCGCTCAACGAGGCGCGCACATATTCGATGAACGGTGCAACTTCAGGGAAGGTGAGATGGTTTTCAAACCTGTGCAACTCCGTGCTGGCAAATATTCTGCCGATCGTGTCGAAGATCTCTCCCCTGAAGCGTGAGGAGCCGGGCATCGGAGGGATGGTCTTATTGGTTGCTTCCTTGATGATGTCATAGAACATCTGCTTGTTCTCGGGCAGGGGGCCGGAGACGAAAAGTCGTCCACCGGGTTTGATCACCCGATGAGCCTCGCCAAATGTAAAGTCCAGGTCGGAGGCGTAATAGATCGCGAACGCGCTTGTACAAAGGTCAATGGTATGATCCGCAAACTCGAACGGTTTATTAAAGTCCAGAAATCGGAAATCGATGCTCGAGCCGCGCTCGTTATTCTTGTCGCGCGCTTTCTCGAGAAGCTCGTCTGAGAAATCCCCGCCCGTGATTTTTGCCGCGCCTTTAGTATAATCGTCGAACAGGAAGCACTGCTTGCCTGCCCCGCACCCAATGTCCAGAATGTTCATGCCGGCCTGCGGCTTGAGCAGCTCCGTGGTCCACTGATCGATGTTGGCCGAGCCATATTTTTCATGGATGTCGATGCGGGTGAGCAGGTCTTTCGAGGTCTCCTGATAATTGATTTCCATTGGTTTCTCCTGATTAACAAGTAGGGGCGACCCGCCATGCGAGGAACATGCCTTCGCAACGATCTCGAAGGGTCACCCGTACGAGTTTGCGTTTGGAAATTATACCAAAATCAAACTAAAATTCAATCGCTGAATTTTGGCGACGGTCGATTAGCCGGAAGGACATGTCGGCACCAGGAACAAAATGAAAAAAATCATTCAAGCCGTAAAAGGTACACGAGATTTTTATCCGGAGCAAATGGCCATCCGTGTCTGGTTGTACAACACCATGCGCGCTGTTGCCGAGTCTTTTGGCTATCAGGAATGGGAAGCGCCGATCTTGGAACCGCTTGAACTCTACGCGGCCAAATCCGGGGAGGAGCTGGTTAAGCAGCAATCATACGTGTTCACCGATCGCGGCGGTTCAGAAATCACGTTACGGCCTGAACTCACCCCCAGCCTGGCGCGCCTCATTGCACAAAAACAGAGGGAATTGAACTTGCCTGTCCGCTGGTGGTCCTTTGGTCCATTCTGGCGCTATGAGCGCCCACAAAAGGGGCGCACACGCGAATTCTTTCAGTGGAATGTGGATATGCTGGGCGTTGACTCTCCGGAAGCCGATGCAGAAAACGTTGCGGTATTAGCGACCTTCTTTCAGCGTGTCGGACTCAGCCCGGAGCAGGTGCTGATCCTGGTCAACGATCGCCGCCTCACGAACTCCTGTTTCGACGCATTTGGTATCCCAACCGATCAGCGTCCTGCGGTCTCATCCTGGATTGACCGTCGGGAAAAGATGTCCCCGGAGCCGTGGGAAGCCTATGGAAGGGAGATTGGCCTTTCGGCGAAGCAGATTGACAACTTGAAGTCCATGCTGGATGACAAGGACCTTTGGAAGCAATCCGAAGAATTAGAGCGATTCTTCGCCGCAATCGATGCACTGGCCTTGAGCGATTTTGTGAGATTCGATCCTTCCATCTTACGCGGGCTGCTCTATTACACGGGGACCGTCTTCGAAGCCTGGGAGGTGGGCGGCGACATCAAACGCTCGATCCTTGGAGGTGGTCGGTACGATAACCTCACGAACGATGTCGGCGGTGACCCAATCCCCGCCGTCGGCTTTGCCATGGGGGATGTTGTGATCACATTGATTCTGGAGAAATATGGATTGTTGCCAAAGGATTTGAATGTCAATCCTGCCCCTGTTCTGGTTTCTGTGTTTGATCAAGAGCGATTGCTCGTGTCTTTTAAACTTGCCAGCGAGCTGCGCCGCGCGGGGCTGAACGTTGTCTGTTATCCCGAAGCGGTAAAGCTCCAAAAGCAATTCAAATATGCCGACCGGATCGGGGCAAAGGTTACGCTCGTGCTCGGACCCGACGAGGTGGAAAATGAGCGGGTAACGGTCAAGGACCTGACCAGCGGCGAGCAGGTCTCGGTCCCGCGCGTAGAGCTGGTTGATCAGGTTCGCAGGATCATCGAATAGGGATTACGATGGAATTACATCCCGTCACGGAGCACAATTGGAATGCGTTGATCAAGCTCAAGGTACGCGACGATCAATCTCGTTTAGTGGCTTCGAATTTATACTCGATCGCCGAATCGCAGTTTGGGTTCGAGGATGAAGGCCGCTGGAAGTTCTATCCGTTTGGCGCGTATGAAGGCGAGGATCCGGTCGGGTTTGTCATGTATGCCCTCAACCCGAATCATTCCCGTTTTCAGGCATTCGTCATCCGGCTTATGGTGGACCAGCGGTTTCAAGGCAGGGGCTATGGTCGTGAGATCATGTATTTGGTTCTGAAAAGCTTTCGCAAAGATGAGCAGATCAGGAACGTCGGAATCAGCTATGAGCCTGCGAACGAAGTGGCGCGGAAGTTATACGCCAGCCTGGGATTTATCGAGCCCGGCGAGATGATGGAGGACGAGACCCTGGCGCTGCTGAACCTGCGCTGAGTGTGGTAAAATACCGGGCGAACGCCGGTGCTTCTACTGGCTACAGTACAATGTGGTGGGCGTAGCTCAACGGCAGAGCATCTGACTGTGGCTCAGAAGGTTGTGGGTTCGAAACCCATCGCCCACCCTTGGAGAGGCGGACTATGGTCCGCCTTTTTGTTTGTCATCACACCTTCCCTGTTCCCCATCGTTGAACTGCGGAAAAACGTCTGCTTCTCAAAAAGAACCTCCCGCTTGGGGATGCATTTTTTACATGTATTTAGTGCCCCACCTTGTCCGAGTCGACGCGCGGCTCTTCGCCGGTATCGAGCGCGGAGATCGCTGCGACTTCCTCTTCTGTGAGAGCGAAGTCGAAGATGTCGATGTTCTGGGCGATGCGGCCCGGGTTGGCTGACCTGGGGATGGCTACCACCCCGAGCTCGATATGCCAGCGGAGCACGACCTGCGCGGGAGTCTTGCCGTACTTCTCGCCGATGGCCTTTAGCGTAGGATCTTCCAGCAGATCGTTCCCGGCCCCGAGAGGACTCCACGCCTCGGTGACAATGCCGTGCTCGGCATTGTAGGCGCGCTGCTCGGGCCGCGTGATGCGCGGGTTCAGCTGGATCTGGTTGACCGCGGGCCGGACGGTCCCTTCGGCGAGAAGCCTCTCGATGTGCGCGGGCTTGAAATTGGACAAACCGATCGAACGCGTCTTGCCGGCCGCGAGCAGCTTCTCGAACGTCTTCCAGGTAGAGACATACTGGCCGCGCTGCGGGAGGGGCCAGTGGATGAGGAGCAGGTCTACGTAATCTATACCCAATCGCCGCAGGGATTCCTCCAGGCCGCCGATGGCGCGGTCGTCTCCCTGGAAGGGGCCGTCCAGCTTGGTGGTAATAAACAGATTTTCGCGGGGGATGCCGCTATCGCGGATCCCCTGGCCGACGCCTCGCTCATTGTTATATTTGTGAGCGGTGTCGATGTGCCGGTATCCGGCTTCGATGGCGGCAACGACGGCGGGCACCACCTGCCTATCGTTGAGCGGCGAGGTACCAAAGCCGATCTGGGGAATCTTACTTCCGTTATTAAGAAGGATCATGGGTGTGCTCATAATTTAGATTGTAACGCAAGTCGTTTTGTTCTGACGATGCACTGAAAAGAAGCATATCTCTAGATATCATCCCGTTTTCTGTAATCAATTGAGCATTCTCATGAATGGCTCACTGGGAATCACCGTGATAGATACCCGGATTTGAGGGTGTGAGCGTGTCCCTTCGGCGGACGCTCTCACCCCCAAATCCGGCCCCCTTTCCCGGCAAAGCCTGGAGAACCTTATGAATCATGACTAGCGGGTCTCTTGAAAACGGGTAAAATAGACTACATGCCCGAAACCATCAATGTGTTATTCCTGGCTGCAGAGGCGGAACCGTTTGTGAAGGTGGGAGGATTGGGCGATGTGGCAGGCTCCCTGCCGCGGGCCCTGCGGGCTCTTTCCGACAATGAAACGAAACTGGATGTACGGCTGGTGCTGCCGTTGCACACTGTGATCCGTTCGGAGACCCTCAGGCCGCTGGGAATCTATTCGATTCCGCGCGGGCTGTCCGAGGTCCAGGTGGAGGCGTACGAGGGAGTACTGGACGACATGCCGGTATATTTCGTCAGCGGAGAACCGATCCGCGCCAGCGGCTCGGTCTATTCCTCGAATAACAAGCTGGATGCGGAGAAATATGTCTTCTTCTCGCTGGCCGCGCTTGAGCTGCCGCGCCAGATCGACTGGACTCCGAACATCATCCATGTGAACGACTGGCACACCGCGCTGGCTGCATATGGCAACCTGGTGAAGCGCTGGGATGAGAAGACCCGGCGCGTCTTCTCGCTGGTGACCATTCATAACCTGCCCTTTTTGGGACCCGACGTAAAGGATGTGCTCGAGGCGTATGGCCTGCCACTGGCAAATACCGACCTGCCCGGCTGGGCGCGCGTCATGCCGATGCCGCTCGGCCTGTGGGCCTCGGACGCGATCGTAGCGGTCTCTCCGACCTATGCCCAGGAAATCCTGCACGAGGAATTTGGCTCCGGCCTGCAGGACTTCTTCCGGAATCGCAGAGATACCCTTCATGGCATCCTAAACGGGCTCGACACCGTTTCGTTCAACCCTGAGACGGATCCCACACTCGCCGCGCACTTCAACGCCGAGACTCTTTCCGTCCGGCCGCGCAATAAAGCTGCGCTGCAGGAACGGGCCGGCCTGCCGGTTCTCCCAGACGTGCCCCTGCTTGGCATGGTCACGCGCATGGACCCGCAAAAGGGCGTGGATATCGCCCTCAAGGGCTTGAAGATGCTCGCCAAACAGAACTGGCAGTTCGTGCTGCTCGGCGCCGGCGACCCGAAACTCGAAGCGACGGCCCAGAAACTCCAGGAGGCGCTGCCGGAGCGCGTCCGCGTGGAAACCCGCTACGATGCCAAGCTGGCGCGCCAGATCTACGGTGGGGCAGATAGCTTCCTCATGCCCTCCCGTTATGAGCCCTGCGGCACCTCTCAAATGATCGCCATGCGCTATGGCTGCGTGCCTCTCGTGCGGGCCGTCGGTGGGCTGCATGATACGGTCACGGACGGTGAAACAGGATTTGTATTTGTCGATAAGAAAGTAAAGTCCTTCAACGATACATTGCGGCGCGCCCTGAGAGCACACGCGGAGCGCGGCCGCTGGGAATGTATGCAGAGAGCGGGGATGGCGCTGGATTTCTCCTGGCCAAAGTCCGCCGAGAAATACTGTGAGCTGTACAAGAAACTGGTTCAGGATATAACGACCTCGATTCGTTTTCCAGATGAACTTACACTTCGCGGAGGGTAGAAATAATTCATGAAAACACGGGCAGTGATCCTCGCAGGCGGCGAAGGCTCCCGCCTGGGTGTGCTTACCGCAAAACGGACAAAGCCGGCCGTGCCATTTGCAGGCAAGTACCGGATTATCGATTTTCCTTTGTCGAACTGTGTCAATTCGGGCATCATCGATCTGATGGTACTGGCTCAGTACCGGCCGCAGTCCCTGATCGAGCACATTGGCTCCGGCGCGTCCTGGGACTTGAATCGCGATTTTACGGGCGGCGTCAAGATCCTGACGCCCTATAAAGCTCGTAATGATTCGAACTGGTATGTAGGCACAGCTGATGCCGTCCAGCAGAACTTCAGCTTTATCAAGCGGGGCGACCCCGATTTCGTGCTCATCCTCTCCGGTGATCATATCTATACGATGGATTACGATGCCATGATCTCGTTCCACATCGATCACCAGGCAGATCTGACCGTGGGCACCATTCGCGTCCCCATCGAGGAGGCCTCCCGCTTTGGCATCCTCTCGATGAATGACAAATATGAGATCACATCGTTCGTCGAAAAACCGGAGAAACCGCCGTCCAATCTTGTGAATATGGGCGTGTACTTATTCAACAGAGAGCTGTTGGATCGTACCCTCTGGAAGGATCGCATGCGCAAAAGATCCTCGCATGATTTCGGCAGGGACATTATCCCGTATCTCGTTAAGTCCAAGGCACGCGTGTTTGGCTTTCCTTACAGCGGCTACTGGATGGATGTTGGCACGGCGGAGTCCTACTGGCAGGCCCACCTGGATCTGTTATCGCCCTCGCCGCAGCTGAAGTTATATGACCGCAGCTGGGTGGTGCACACCCGCACCGAAGAGCGGCCGCCGGCGCGCATCCCGGCGGATGCTCACATCTATGCCAGCATGATCTCAAACGGCTGTTTCATCGAATCAAGTGCCCGTGTCGAAAGCTGTGTCCTTTCGCCGGGGGTCATCGTCAAGCCGGGTGCGGTCGTCCGTGAATCGATCCTGCTTACGGATTGTGTTGTGGAAAGTGGCGCGGTCATCGAACGAGCCGTCCTCGATAAGCAGGTCGTGGTGGGGAAGAACGCGCGGGTGGGCGGTGGGATCTCCTCCTCCGAGATCAAGGTAGCGTTGGTTGGCAAGAACAGCAATGTGCCCGAGGGATACGCCGTCGAACCCGGTGCCCAAGTAGGCACGGACGTGATTCAATCTGATTACAGTGAATCCGTGGTTCGTGACGGCCAATACATCCAGACCAAGAGACTGCCGAATGAAATTTAACCGGTCAAGCGGGATCCTGCTCCATCCCACCAGCCTGCCGGGTCCGTACGGCATTGGCGAAGTGGGTCCGCAGGCTTACCGGTTTGTAGACTGGCTGGCGGCCAGCGGCTGCAAGCTCTGGCAAGTGCTTCCGCTGGGACCGACGGGGTACGGCGATTCGCCATATCAATGCTTTTCCGCATTTGCAGGCAATCCCTACCTCATCAGCTTCGAGGCCCTGATCGAAGACGGATTGTTGACGCAAGACTACTTTGCAGAGATGCCGGACTTCGACGATTCGCGCGTGGATTACGGCCGGCTCATCCCGTGGAAGCTCCGTCTTCTGCAAAAGGCTTTTTCCCGCTTACCGTCCGCGCCCGAGGAGCTGCGGCAGGCCTTCGACGTTTTCCGCGCGGAGAATGCCTCCTGGCTCGAGGACTATGCCCTGTTCATGTCCCTCAAGGAAGCGCATGGCGGCGGCCCGTGGAACGAATGGGACGAGCTCCTGCGCAAGCGCAAGAAGTCGGCGTTGGCCCGGGCGCGCGAGGAGCATGCAGAAAGTATATCGAGATATTCCTTCTATCAATTCCTGTTCTTCCGCCAGTGGGACAAATTGCATGCCTACGCCAGGGAACGCGGGATCACTATCATCGGCGATATCCCGATCTTTGTCGCCTATGACAGCGCGGATGTGTGGGCGAACCCGGAGCTCTTCTTTTTGGATAAGGAGGGTCTGCCAACCGTCGTAGCGGGAGTCCCCCCCGATTACTTCTCGGCGACCGGTCAACTATGGGGCAACCCGCTTTATCGCTGGAAGGTGCATAAGGCTTCAGGCTATGCCTGGTGGCTGGAGCGCTTTCGCTCTGTTCTGAAGTTTGTGGATATCGTGCGGCTCGACCATTTCCGCGGATTCGCGGGCTATTATGAGATTCCATTCGGACAGAAGACCGCCGAGGTCGGGCGCTGGGTCAAAGGACCGGGCAAGGATTTCTTCGCAACAGTCTCCTCGGCTTTAAGCGGCGCGGAGCATATCCGGAGCATCGAAGATACACTGCCCATTATTGCCGAAGATCTGGGTGTCATTACCGAGGACGTGATCGAGCTGCGCGAAACCTTCAACCTGCCCGGGATGAAAATCCTCCAGTTTGGCTTTACCAGCCCGGACGACCCCTTCCTGCCGCATCACTATCCGAGGAATTGTGTTGCCTATACCGGCACGCATGATAACGACACCGCCTGCGGCTGGTTCGAGTCCATCCGGGAAGAGGAACGCGCGTTTGCCCTGCGGTATCTGCACACCGACGGTCATGATTTTGCCTGGGATCTGATCCGCGAGGTCTGGTCGTCTGTGGCCGTCTACGCCGTGACGCCCATGCAGGACACCCTGAGCTTAGGCACGGAAGCGCGTATGAATTTCCCATCCAAGCTGGGGGGCAACTGGGAGTGGCGCGTGCGGGAAGAAGCCCTGAGCTCTGCGCTGGCAGAGAGATTGCGCGAGCTAAATCACCTGTATAGTCGATAAATCAACATCCCGCAGGCTCTGAAAACCTGCGGGATGCTTGTTAGTTATCTCAGAGAATCACAACGCCCGCTTCATTCGCTTGCGTTGTCTGGTTGCTTGTCTTTGCCCTCGAACAGAGATCGATACTCACCGTAGCCTTCCTCCTCCAGACGCTCCACGGGGATGAACCGCAGCGAGGCCGAGTTCATGCAGTAGCGCAGACCCGTGGGCGCGGGACCGTCGTCGAAGACGT
>DASTFG010000239.1:0-4498 GCA_035708785.1 Anaerolineales bacterium | reverse complement strand
CTGAAGCTGCCGGTTGTAGGGGATTAAAGCAGTAGACCATCCGATGAAAAGGTACTCCGTCCGACCGGCTACGCCCAACGATCTCGAAGCGGTATACGGCCTGATCGCGCGACAAAACATCGCCGACTACGGAGAGGCGATGATGACCATGGATGATCTGCGGCGGTCGTGGGAAAACATCCATTTCGAAACGGATACCTGTATGGCGTATGCCGAGGGCAAACTGGCGGGCTATGCCGAGCTGATCGACGGCACCTCACCTTTCATCTACCTTGAAGATCGAAAGAACGTCGACCTGGGATTTCAACTGCTCGCGATCCTGGAAGAGGAGGTCTTGAGCCGCAAGAAACAGGGCGGCAGCCTGACCACGCGGATCAGTGAGAAAAACAAAACTTTGCTGGAGCTGTTTGCTTCGAAGGGGTACAAGTCCAATCTCTCCTTCCTCATTATGGAGCTGGTGATGGATGAGCCTCCACCCGCTCCTCGATGGCCGGCAGGGATTCACGTCCGCACCTTCGTCCTGGCGCAGGATGAATATGCCACCTACCAGGCGGATGAAGAGGCATCCATCGATAAGGGCTACCATGAGCCGCTCAGCTTTCAGGATTGGGTCAAGCGCATGGGCATGGCAAGTGAGCGGTTCGACCCGAGCCTGTGGTTTCTGGCAACCGAGGGAGATCAAATCGCCGGGATTGCCCTCAACCTTCTGGACCGGGAGACGGACACCGGCTGGGTGGACCATCTCGGCGTCCGGCCTGCCTGGCGCAATCAAGGCATAGCAAGAGCATTGCTCCTGTATACCTTCGGCGAATTCTTCCGGCGCGGGGTCCCGCGCGTGAAGCTCAGCGTGCACGCAAACAGTCTCACCCGTGCGCCACGTCTTTTTGAAGCTGTCGGGATGCGTGCCGTCCAGCAATACAGCATTTATAAGAAAGTACTGCACATATGAAACGATCTGACAACTTTGGAGATTGATGACGAAGAAACAATTCATTACCAAGCTGCTACATGAACGCGACAAGTTCGAGCAATTGCTCAATCGTGTCGGTTTTACGCGCCGCATGACGATCAAAGGTGTTTCGGGGAAATGGTCCATCAAGGATATCATCGCTCATATCCTCGCGTACGAACAATACATCGCCGACCGGATGAGCGAGATCCTGCAGGGTCAGCCTTACACACCCTGTAAGACACAGACCGCGCTGGATGCCTTCCTGGATGAGTTCGGGTATCCCGATTTCGGTTCCTCCCTGCTGGACGATGACACGCCGAACACGTGGATCGTCGAGAGATATCAGAACATCTCTCTGGAAGACGTGGTGGCGCAGGAGAACCAGGCATTTTCTTCGATCATCTCGGCGCTGGAGAGCATGCCTGAGAAATTGATTCACCAGCATAATCTCTTCGAACGCGTCGCCAATAATACATACCGCCATTACCGGGAACACAGTGCGGATATAAAGCGCTGGATGAGATTGAACGCGGTCTATAAAGCCTCGAGCTGATGCGCATTCGAATCACGTTTGCAAAACAGGGACCCCTGCGCTACACCGGTCATCTCGACCTGCACAAATTATGGGAGCGCGCCGCGCGCCGCGCGGCGCTCCCGCTCGCCTATTCGCAGGGATTTCATCCACAGCCGAAGATCAATATGGCGGCTGCATTGCCGCTGGGCTTTTCCTCGCGTTGTGAAGTGCTCGATATGAAGCTCGAGCATGAGGTCCAGCTGGACGGGCTGCGAGAGAAGCTTCAACAGACGCTGCCGGCCGGGATCCAGGTCTTGCACGTGGAAAGTGCCGACGACCGCGCCCCGGCGCTGCAGACCCGGGTAGAGTCGGCGGAATACCAGGTCACGTTCACGGAATCGGTTGACGTCCCGGAGCTGAGGCGTAGGGTCGATTCCGTTATGGATTCCGGATCCATCCTCCGGGAGCGGCGCGGCAAATCGTATGACCTGCGACCGTTAATCGAGGAGCTTTCCCTGCTCCCATCCCGGCAGGGAGAGGAGCAAGGGGCGAGGATCTTCATGCGCCTGGCAGCCCGCGAGGGCGCAACGGGACGCCCTGAGGAAGTGCTGGATGTACTGGGCATCCCCTCTGAAGAAATGCGCATCGAACGAACCAGGCTGGTATTCAGAGAGCCTGAAAAAGCAAAGTGATCGTGAAGATAGCCACATGGGAGGATTTGAATTCCTGTATCATACTTGTTATGTAAATACCGCCAATCCTCCTTGATTTTTGAGTAATATTCCGTAAAATATTTTCGAAGATGGCGCGGGCCATCTGATTCATTTGGAGGCGTCATGCCATTGCTGGGATCATTTTTCTTTGGGTTTGCGCCGATGTTCCTGTTCGCGGCGTTCGTGAACTGGCTGGACCGCTTTGAAAAGGAGCCGAAACTGCTGCTCGGCGCGGCATTCACGTGGGGTGTGGTGATTGCAGGAGGAGGCGCCTTTATCCTCAACACGGCATTCGGCATCGGCATCTATGCGCTGACCGGCTCCGCCGGCGCTGCCGATTTCGGGACCACCTCCATCGTCGCCCCGATCATCGAAGAGAGCCTGAAAGGCCTCGCGGTTCTCATTGTTTTCCTAATGTTCCGTAAGGAATTCGATTCGATCCTGGATGGCATTGTCTATGCCGGGATTACTGCAATGGGTTTTGCCGCCATCGAAAACGTTCTCTATATCTACCGGAATGGATACCAGGAGGCCGGCTGGGAAGGCTTCTGGGCCCTCGTCATCATCCGCGTGATTCTCGTCGGCTGGATGCATCCCTTCTTTACAGCATTTACCGGGATTGGCCTGGCCGTTGCGCGTATGAGCCGGAACACGCTCATCAAGATCCTTGCAGTCCCTGGCGGTTATTCTTTGGCAGTCCTCATTCACGCTTTCCACAACACCTTCAGCGGTTTGATCGGCGGTTTCGAAGGGCTGATTGCCGGGACCTTGATCGATTATGTCGGTTACGCTTTGATGCTCGGTTTTATCATCTGGATGGTCGTCCACGAGCGCAACATCCTCAAGAGGAATCTGCATGAAGAAGTAACGAGCGGACTGATCTCCCCGGGACAATATAAGCGGGCCACCTCCTTTTTTCAGACGAACGCGCACCTTGCCGCGCTGACTTCAGGAACCTATCGTCCGACTTCCCGTTTCTATCGGGTCTGCGGAGAGCTCGCCCACAAGAAGGAACAACTCCAGCGTGTGGGGGATGAGAATGGGAATGGCAAGATCATCGAGCAGCTGCGAGCGGAACTTGTACAGCTTGCGCCCCTGGCAAAAGCATAACCTCGCGCTGAGCGGAGGGCAGCGATCGCCTGCCCGAAGTCGAAGCGTCAGGGATGCAAATCCTAAAACAATCGGGAGAGTGCCTCTCAACGTGCGCTCGCGATGACCGTTACGCAAATGTGATAAAATTCCGTCGCCCGCCCCTGTAGCTCAGTGGACAGAGCGTCGGCCTCCGGAGCCGAAGAGCACAGTTCGAGTCTGTGCAGGGGTACCTAATCAGATCCATCCCGAACTACGCACCTTCGTTGAAGAGCAGTTCATCTCAATGTTCAGATTTGAGCACCGAGGAAAATTGGAGGAACTGCTCATAAACAGAAAGTGATTGGTCGGGATGCTCGCTTTAATTGGAAAAGCTCACGGCAAGCAGACGCGAGCTTATATTCCGGTAAAGGCGGCTGGCAAACTTTTCGGATATAACCAGCAGTATTTGAGGCGATTACTACGCCAAGAAAAACTGAGGGGAATTAAGATCGCCCGATTGACAATTCAAGAACCGTTCCAATACATACTTTCGATAGGCCCAAGTAGCAAGATCGTGATCCACTTCGCTCCCTATTTAGCAGGACTCGAAGCTCTAAAACGGGCTCATGGATTCGACGAACGAATCATTGCAGACAGTTATCTCACTATGATCCGGTTCTACATTCGGTTTATTCAAAACAGCACCGGGGCATGACATCGCTATGATTTCAAACCATGCGCGTGACAGGCCATTGTGGCCAGACTTGTCCAAGCCATGCGGCGGAATCCGGGCCAAGCTTCGCAGACGACTGATGGCGCCAACGGGATAATTTAAGCCGATCGAGAATGTTCTCGATTACTTGAGCAAGTCTTCCACAACCGCCTCAAAGGTTTTTTCTGCAGCGTGAGCTTGGATCGCCTCGATCTGCGCTGGAGTTAATTGCGCTTTCAAGTCTGCCCGAAGGCCGCTGGCGCGGTTTTGGGTCTCTTGTAAGCTGGCGGGATGATTGAAGACCATCAACAGCAGCTGGAGGGCATGTTCCAGATCACCTTGTTTCGCTTGCAGACTCGCGAAGCCAGCAAGCGCTTCCAACGCCACGGGCGTTGCATGGATCTCCGTGGCGATGCGCAATGACTCGCGCCAGACGCGCCCGGCTTCGGCCTCATCTCCCAGAGCGAGAATACTGGCGCCCATGTCGGCGAGCACACGTGCCATCCACCAGCCTCCGCCCAGTTCGGTGAACGTGT
>DASTFG010000238.1:0-3521 GCA_035708785.1 Anaerolineales bacterium | reverse complement strand
CCGGTATCCGGGATGGACCACAAGGGAGGCGAGTTCGAGGATTTCCTTCCCATGAGGCCTTATCTGGCCGCAGCCGATTACCTCCCCATGCGGATCGACCGCGACGACGAAGCGCCGCCAATCCAACCCCATCGGGTTGATCTGGCCTTCATGAATTAATTCCCGGATCGATGGAAAATCCGTTTCGCGGGCAGGGCGGAGAGAGAAGTTCGTCATCTGGTCTGCTCGGGCTCCAGTCTTTGAGTTTACTGGCCGGTTGCCCGCTAGATCCATCCGGCGGCGACAATGATAATGAATGTGGCGATAAACCAGTGGATCAAGAACGGCCAGAGGAATGATTTCGTCCGGAAGGCGATCCAGCCAAAAGCAAATCCGCCAAAGATGGTGGAGAGAGTCTCCACTTCCGGCTTACCAATATGGGCTACTGCAAACGGGACGGCCTGCAGCCATAACGCCTCGGGACCGAACCTGCGGGCGTACCCGAACAGGATCCATCCCCGGAAAAGAAATTCCCAGCCAATCAGATCCAGAAATGTCGTCCAGGGCAGGCCTTCGGTGAAGGGTTCATAATACGCCTGCATCGACTCATCGCCCCGCCCCAAAAGGTAAATGATCGGAGCCATGAACAAAACGCTAATTGCAGTGATGGCGAGACCTGCTCTCCAATCTCCGAATGAGAAACCAAATTCCCTGGGGTTTTCGCGGAATAGGAACAGGATGATCAGCAGCGGTACAACCAGGTACAGGATGACACGGTCCCAGTATTTGTAGGCAGTCAGTCTGTGATAATAATCGACCATCAACAGCAGGGTGCTCACGATTGTGATGGTGACAACCTTCCAATCAAAATGCAGTTTTTCGCCAAGGAGATATTTCATGGTGATCGGCGGTCAGAAATCAATATGGAAAGTGGGATTGGTTTCCATTTGGACCCAGTAACTCGGCAATTTTATCGGCATCACGATAGAGCTCCCAGCTCCAATTGGAGATGAGCAGAAATACGGCAAGGACTGCAAAGCCGACAATCAATCTCCCTGACGATGACTCGTACCAGCGCGTGGAAAGCGCGCTAAATCCCCGGGCCCAGAATTGTGCCGCGAGGATGGCAATGTACGGCACAAGCGCAAGATGAAAGCGGTCTTCGGAAAGAATAAGTATATGCGGCAGCATGTAACTGATCATGAGCAAGCCTAACAAAATGTGCTCAGGTCTCCAGCGCAAAAGCGAAAGGCCTAGCGCGGCCGAGATCGAGATCCCCACAAAGGGCAGAAGCAGAATCGCAGCGATGGTCAATAACATCGGCAGCGATATGTATCCGATGATATCGTTTGAATAGAAATACATCAGAACTCGTTTTTCCAGGCCAAAAAAGAACCCCAGGCGGTTGACGGCAAGAGGAATGAATCTTTCAGGCTGGTTTCGGATAAACTCCCTGGCTTTCTGTGTGCCGATCCGGTCCCGCTCCGCATCGTCCAGAATCGTCAACAAGTCCAGAGACGGGCCAAAGACAAATGACCCGTTTCCCTGCGGGTGATAGCCGAGATATAAGTTATAACCGAGTGAAGTCTCAATCCCGGTTAACTTATGGTGCAACAGCGAATTACGAACGATCCACGGTGTAATCATAAGCCCAAACGAGAGTGCAATGAGGATCGCCCCACGCGGTTGCCGCAGGATCCACCAGGCCCACAGAATTGCGAGTCCCGCAAATGGAAGAATAACTGAACGCGTGAGGGTAGCCAGGGCTAAAAAGAAACCTGCTGCTAAAAAGTGGAAAGTGGTGGGCTTTTCGACCGCTCGCAGAAGAAAGAAAAAAGATGTGAGAAGCAAAAGAAAGAACGGATTTTCGGTGCCCAGCCCGAGCGGATAGAGAAGAAGCATCGGATAGCATGCCATCACCCATGCAGCAATACGCGCAGCGCGTTCATGGTGCCATGCATCGAAAGCGGAAAGAGGAAAAAGTTTTAGCGCGACCCAGTAAGTGAGCGGGGCAAGCGGCGCGCCCAGAAAGATCGCCTGGACCAGGCGCGCGGCGAAGAAGCGTGAGAAGTCCGTTCCGCTGAAAAAGTAAACAACCGCAAGAAAGGTAGGGTATAGCGGGGCACGGAAGGAGGTGGGAATGCCAAGCGCTGGATCATATTCCTGAACGCTGGACAGGTCGAAATCCACGAAGGCGGCGAGCTGGTTCAGGTCTTGCTCTGCATACCAACGGAATCCGTTTCCCGCAGCAAGGCTGCGCGCCAGCATATCATATTGAAACATATCGTCGAGCCCGATGCCGAGTCCGCGCGCAAGAATAACGGGAATCAGGCGCAAGACAAGCGCAAGCATGAAGATTCGAAAGGCAAATGTTCTAAACATAAACACGGATCGCTTTGATTGTACATTCATCTCAGCGATCCGTGTTTTGCTGCCTGCAATGACCTGCTTACACAGGCATGTGCATACCCGCTTTGAGCGCCTCGATGCGCCTGGCAAGGTACGGCATAAAATAGCCACGATACTTCTCCCACAGTTCAGGACGTGCCCAATCCGTACCTTTGACGCGGCCCCGGCAATTCTCTGCACCGCAGTAACAATCGAACTCATCGTAGGGCGTGGAATCGCACATGGCGTAGTCGAAATTGAGTTCCTCTCCCGATTCGATATCGCGCATCGCCACCAGGCCAATCTGCCCGGTGAATCCGACGTTCGGCTCACAGGAATGATTGAAGCAATCGGCCGGCTCGAGGATCGCCGGAGTTTCCAAGTAAAAACCCTCTTCGATCTGCAGAATGCGCTGGGTGAAGTCCGGCATATTCGGGTCGAGTTTGCGCTCGGAGACGATCCGCCCTCCCCATAACGATAACAGCTCACCCTTCTTGATCGGCTCGCGCGCAAATACACCGCATCCGCCTTTCTCTTCGAACGGTCCCGAAGCACACTTCGGGTTGAGGTACGAGTAATATTGACCGGTCATTCTTTCCTTTCTATTTGGTGAAGGCGTGCCGCCCAGAATAATGCAGGAGGCCAAAGCCGTTGACTCCCGGTTCTTGCAAACAAAAACAGCCAAAGCACAACAGCTCTGAACCACTGTGTTGACTGCAATTGACTTAAGCAGTCCCGCCGCCTCACCAAGTGTCAGTTGGAGGGCGGCGGAAGCCAGATTTTATTCGTGGCGCAAATTATAAAATGAGCACAAGTATTCCTTCATTCACACTCGTGCGAGTTCTTGCGATAAGAGTCTCCTTTTTAGGATAGAACGCAATTTTAACGGGTTCAGTCCTGATGTCAATCTTTTTGCGATATGAATTTTCTAATGGAATTTTCAGGATTAACAGAATAGGCTGAATCGTCCCTAGAGAATGCTCTGGACGGTCCCCCTATGGCATTATTTGTTTTCCCCGTCCGTATCCGCGCTCTGTGCAGAAATCCGTTGTGCGAAGAGGATTGGCAGGAAGGTGATCAGGATGACAAACATCGCTACGACATTGGTGACCGGCCGGTCGCGCGGACGGGTGAGCTGTGAGAAAATCCAGATT
>DASTFG010000237.1:0-5367 GCA_035708785.1 Anaerolineales bacterium | reverse complement strand
ATGTGCCCTCTCCCCTGGCCCCTCCCCCATCCCGAGCGAAGGTCAGGTGGGAGAGGGGGAAGTGAGGAGAAGGAAATAAAAGAGCGAGACCGTCTGGTCTCGCTCTTTGCGTATACAGAGATAGGGTTCTCTATACTTAAGCGCCACCAACGGCAACCGTGTTCTGGAGGCCGTAATAAAAGTAAAACGCAAACCAGCGCAGCGACTTAAGCATATTAGGCGCAATTCTATGCGGTTGCGTATGATACGTCAAGAGTCAGTTTTATACGGCCGGCTGGCCATCACGGTGGATCGCCAGCCGGCTGCAGTTTTCGGAACTTCAGGGATTAATCAGTCGTTCCTCGAGTCGGATCTCTCCTGACTGAGACATCACGATCGCGCTCGACATTTCGCTCCATGTTCTCTGCGGCGCGCTCAAGCCTCGGCCTGGCCTCGCGGCCCTGGCGATACCAGTTCTGGACGATCTGCGCAGCCGTCTCGCGCCCGCCCAAGCCGAAGGCCAGTCCGGCTGCCAGCGCCAGGGCGCCGATAAAGCCCATGAAGAGGGTATTGATCAAGGTCTGGGCAATCCCAAGCTGGTTGACCGCAACGACGATGCCGAAGCCCCAGACAGCCACGCGTGCGATTGTGGCAAGCAGGTCCGGGTTACCTAATCCTGCCTGCGCAGTGGAGCCGCGGACCAGGTTCCCCAGTGCATTCGCCGCCAGCCCCGCAATCACCAGGACAATCACCGCGACGACGAGGTTCGGGATCCAGAGCAGGAACTGCTGCAGAACAGCGGAGACAGCCGGCAGTCCCAGTGCGTCGAACGCCACGACCAGCACGATCAGGCGCACGAACCACTTGGCAATGTCGGCCAGCAGTCCGGAAGCATCTGTGCGTAACCCCATGTTCTGCACAAAGCCGCTGAAGCCGGAGCGCTGAGCCAAATCATTGAAGCGTATGGCGCGCAGAAGCGCAGCAACCGCAGATGCAAGGAGGCCCGAGATGAACCAGCCGATGATGAGAATGACTAAGAAACCAACAATCCGCGGTATGGCGCTGAGAAAGAGACTGAGCGCGGCCGTTAGGGAGGCCACGATTGCTTCACCCCATTCATTGATATTCATTACATCTTTTCCTTTCTACTATTGCCTTTGCAGGCAGGTGACTAAACAGATTCCGATACAAAGTCGTTCATGCTTTCCGCATGAAAGTGCAGTTAACTTGGATTGTATTATGTAGATGAAAGGCATTATAGTCAATCAGGGAAATGCGCACCTCAAGAATAGGGAATCCCCTAGATCCCTCAAGTATAATTATCCTTTCCAAGGAAACCGGATATGTCTTTCAATAACAAGATCGAGGAATGGGTAAAGGAAGCCGAAGCGCGGCCCGAGTCTGCGCTGACGATCGTCAGGCTGGTCGCCAGGCGTCTGCGTGACCTGACCCAGCGGAATGAGGAGCTCCTGGCCGAGAACATCGCCTTGCAGAACGGCACGCGCGTCGAAGAATATCAGCAGCGCATTGCCCATCTGGAATACCAGCTGGAATTGCTCAAGCGTCGTTCTGGCATGGAGGATATTGGAGTTCCCGAGGAAGCTTCGGTCACCCCAGAAACATCCACATTCAACCTCTTGGTCTACAACGCATACGGGCGGATATTCCGTATTGAGGTGGAGCCAGGTGTCGAATGGCTTGGCCGTATTACCGATGAAATGGCCTACGACCGCGAACCTCCCCGGCTGCTGGCGGTTCCATCAGATGAGGAGCTGCTCCTGCTTTTTACATCGGGTCGGGTCAGCACATGCGCGGTCGACGACATTCCTTACCTGGATGATCGTGGGCTATGGTCCTGGGAAACAGCCTCCCTTCCGGACGAGCCACGCGCGGGGGAATGGCTGGCTTGCATCATGCCCTTTTCGCACCTGCCCCTCTCCGATTACTTTCTGCAGGTCAGCCGCCGCGGCTGCGTGAAGAAGACGATGACGTCCATGGCGCAGTCCGTCCTTGCCAATCATTATCTTGGAAAGGGCACACTGCAAAAATCAGATCAGCCGTTCGATGTAACCCTTTGCCGGAAGGACGAACACTTTGCGTTTGTGACGCACGAGGGCCACATGATTGCTCTGGATGCGGATGGACTGTCTTATAGCGCGGAGGAGCGCATCCGCCTGACGGCCTCCGACTATGTGATCGCATCCTTCCTGCCGCGCCCGGAGGAGTCTATACTTTTCGTAACGCAGACCGGTAAAGTCATTCACCGTGAAAGTGACAGCCTCGAACTGTCGAAATCTCCGCTGGCCCGAGGGCAGGCGCTCATCCCGCCCGCGCGGCTCGAGAAGGGCGTCCGCCTGATCGGCGCGGCATCGGTACGGGAGGAGGACCAAATCGCCGTCCTGGATACGGCAGGAAATCTCAGGGTGCATTCCGCGGAAGCAATCACCGGGGCCGGTTCGGTGGAAGTCGGAGGGCAGATCCTCTCTATCGGTGTAGTCCCGGCCGAGGCACTGAGCGGAGCGCAGCCATGACGGTCAAAGTCGGCCTTGACTTCGGTACGTCCAACTCCGGGGTTGCCATCTACGATGGCCAGAGCGTCAGGCTGCTTCCCGTCGACCCAAAGAATGTGCTGCCGGAAGTGATCAAGACCGTACTGTATGTCACGCGCGACTACCGCTGCTCGATCGGGCAGGAGGCGGTGGAGAACTACTACCGCGACAACGTCAACCGCCAGCGACGATATGTCAAGCAATGGGCAGGCGAGATCGATGTCTACGGCGCAGATATGCACTACGTCCGCGACATTTATGTCTACGTGGACGAGCTGAAGCCCGGGCGTCTGCTGCAGTATCTCAAAACCGCTCTGCGTAAGGATAAGTACACCGGCACCCAGATCTTCGAGCGTTATTACACGGTCGGCGATCTCCTAAGAACATATCTGGGTCTGTTGAAACAGCGTGCAGAAGACCTGCTTGGCGAGCCCCTCCACTCGGTGACGCTGGGAAGGCCTGTCAAGTTTTCAGAATTTCCTGAACAGGACGCGAAAGCACAGGAAACATTGCGGCAGGGCGCGTATGAAGCAGGCTTCAAGGAAGTCGATTTCGAGCTGGAGCCCATCGCTGCTGCACTGGATTATGAACAGTCCATGACCAGGCCCCAGAACGTGGTGATCTTCGATTTTGGGGGCGGCACACTGGATATCGCCGTGATGCGGCTGGGGGACCCGGCCCAGCGGAAGGTCTATGCCAGCGGCGGCGTGGACATCGCCGGCAGTGACTTCGACCGGGCGATCATCGAAAAGCGGATGCTGCCCCATTTTGGATACGGGCGGGTCAAGCACCATCCAGAGATCAATGAGATGATCCATGCCATCCCGGACTGGATGGCGCTCCCTGAACTGGGGACGCCGATCAACAAGAATATCCTTCAGAAAGCCATGCATGCCGGGGTTGCGCCTGTCCGGTTGAATGCCCTACAGGGACTGATCTACAATGATCTTGCCTTCACATTCTACAACCGCGTGGAGGCAGGAAAGATCGCGCTCTCCAGCGACGGGGCCACCGTCATCAGCCTGGAAGACAAAGACATCCCGCTTTGGGAGCTTTACACGCGACATCAGTTTGAGAACGATATCCAGCACTATCTGGTCGATGTGGAGAAGGTCCTGCTGGATACGATCGCTAAGTCAGGTCTTGAGCCTGGCTCGGTCGATGCCGTTGTGAAAACAGGAGGCTCCTCCAATATCCCGTTGTTCACGCAAATGCTCGCGCGCATCTTCGGCGCAGAGAAGGTCAAACAATCGAGTGCATTCAGCAGTGTTGTGGCAGGGCTGGCGATCAGGGCTTTCCGCAGTTAAGTTGATGCGTTTCTCCTCCCCCTTTGAACCACGGAGTCACGGAGACACTGAGAAAATCAAGAATCTCCGTGGCTCAGCGTCTCCGTGGTTAGGGTTTTGAGGCATTCCCACGAGATTCCTTGTTCTCCCCGCAGTTGAACTGCAGGGAAACAGCCAGACAAAAATGCTCGAAAAACCTGACATCCCCGACGCGCTCATCATTTCCCGTTTGCAAGAAGAATACAATTTGCGCGCCGCCAAATTGACCTTCCTCCCCCTCGGCGCAGACCTCGGTACAGCCGTCTATCGCGTCGCTGCAGACGAGGGAACAGCTTACTTCCTGAAACTGCGAAAGGGCTTCGAGGTAATTACGGTCACCGTTCCGCTCTTTCTTCATGCTCAGGGCATACAAACGATCATCGTTCCATTTCAGACAGAATCAAAGGGACATTGGGCAGAGTTCGGCGAGTATACGATGATCCTGTACCCCTTCGTCGACGGAAAGGATGGCTTTGAGAGGGAGCTATCTGACCACGACAGGCGAGCTCTGGGCGCGGCGCTCAAGGCGATTCATTCCGCCAAAGTCCTGCCGGAAATAGGGATGCTCCTGCCGAAAGAGAGCTTCTCCCCACAATGGCGTGAGAGGCTAAAGCCGTTTCAGGAACTGGCCAGGAACAATCGTTTCGATGATCCAACTGCTGCAAAACTGGCGGCTTTCTTGAGATCGAAACGGGACGAGATCACCCGTCTCATTGCGCAGACAGAAGGACTCGCTTCAGGACTTCGATCCAGGCCACTGGAATTGGTCTTGTGCCACTCCGATTTCCATGGCGGAAATATCCTGATCAGCGAGGATGGCAGCCTTTACATCGTGGATTGGGATAATCCCATTCTCGCTCCAAAAGAGCGCGACCTGATGTTCATCGGCGGCGGAATCGACGAGATCTGGAAGAGTCCGCGGGAGGAAGCAGTGTTCTTTCAGGGCTATGGCGAAACAGACATCGACCGCTCTGCACTGGCCTATTATCGCTATGAGCGGATCATTGAAGATCTGGTGGTCATTGGCGAGCAATTGCTCTTGAGCGAGGAGGGCGGCGCAGACCGGGAACGTTCTTATGGTTGGTTCACGAGCAATTTCGAGCCGGGGAATACAATTGAGATTGCGGATAAAACTGTCGATTTATTGAAAACAAGTCGCTGAATTATGCTGCTGATTTAATAACAAAGGGACCGGCCTGCGCAGGTCCCATGTAGGATTTTCCCAGGGTTCTTCACTGGATTAAGATCAACCCTACTCCCAGTCCCAGCAGACTGAGAGAGAGAAGCACAAGTATGGTCGTGATCCTCCCTTTGTGTTTCGGGAAACGCCGTTCGAGCAGTTTTACCAGATGCATCCTACACCTCCATTCTATTGCAGGTAGTATACAACAGAAATTTAAGCGCCGTCATCGGAGAGCACTATTATAGGACACCGCAAACTGTTTAGCCGTCTCAACCGGTGTTTCACTCTCCCCGATCGTCCTTACACAAGCTGTTCCCACAATCACCCCATC
>DASTFG010000236.1:0-7991 GCA_035708785.1 Anaerolineales bacterium | reverse complement strand
GCGAGCGACAGCCAGACACAGGTGGAGATCCATGTCCTGCAGGGCGACCGCCCGATGGCGGTGGACAACAAGTCACTCGGCAAATTTATCCTGGACGGTATCCCCCCGGCGCCGCGCGGGGTGCCGCAGATCGAGGTCACCTTTGACATTGACGCCAACGGCATTTTAAAGGTCACTGCGAAAGATAAGGCGACCGGGCGCTCCCAGCATATTACGATCACGGCTTCTTCGGGTCTTTCTGAAGCCGAAGTGGAGAAAATGCGCAAGGACGCCGAGGCGCATGCAGAGGAAGACCGCCGGCGCAGGGAGCTAATCGAAGCGCGCAATCATGCAGATAACACGGTCTATGCCGCAGAGAAGGCTTTACGGGACTTTGGCGAGAAGGTGCCTGCCGAGATCAGAGCTGAGGTCGAGGCAAAAGTTGCTGACGTGAAGAAAACTGCCGAGGCAGAGGATGTCACAGCCATAAAATCTGCAACGGAAGCTTTGGGTCAGGTGATCCAAAAGATCGGCGCCTCAGTCTATCAGCAGCCCGAGACGCCTGAGGCCTCGCCCGAAACCGGTGAGAATCCAAATCCGGAAGCCGGGCCCGATGTGGTGGAAGGTGAAGTAAAGGAATAGAGAATAGAAAGTGGAAAGTGGCCGATGGACACTTTCCACTTTACAGCAATTATGAGCAACCGCGATTATTACGATGTCCTGGGCGTCGGACGGAATGCGGGTGATGATGAGATCAAAGCCGCGTTCCGTAAGCTGGCGCGCCAGTACCACCCGGATGTGAATAAGGATGGAGACGCGGAGGAGAGGTTCAAGGAAGTCAACGAAGCCTATGGTGTGCTCTCCGATCCGGAGAAGCGCACCCGCTACGACCGCTTTGGGAAAGAGGGGCTGGGCAACATGGGTGGCTTCCGCGATTACACGGCAGACTTTGGAGATATCTTCGAAGAGCTCTTCGGTCAGTTCGGCTTCTCGACGGGGCGCCGCTCGCGTCGTTCGCCGCGCCGGGGGCGCGACCTCCAGATGCAGGTCACGCTGACGTTCGAGGAAGCCATATTCGGCGTCGAAAAAGAGATCGAGTTCCAACGCGAAGAGACTTGCTCACGCTGTAATGGAACGGGTGCGGAACCCGGCACGTCACCAACCCGCTGCTCCACCTGTAACGGGCAGGGTGAAGTCCGTCAGGTGCGCCAGACCTTCCTCGGCCAGATGGTGCAAACTGCGATCTGCCCGACTTGTGAAGGACGAGGCGAGACGATTTCCTCACCGTGTAGAACCTGTCATGCCACCGGGCTGGAACGCAAGACGGTCAGGAAGAAAGTGCAGATCCCGGCGGGCGTGGACGGCGGGACGCAGATCCGTCTGGCAGGGGAGGGCGGCCCCGGAATCTACGGCGGGCCGAATGGGAGCCTGTTCCTGCTCCTGGATGTTCAGCCGCACCAGTTCTTCAAGCGCCGCGAGAACGATATCCTTCTGAATCTCGATATTAATGTTGCGCAGGCTGTCCTTGGCGCTGAGATCGAAGTCCCAACCCTGGATGGGAATGAAAAGCTGAAAATCCCGGCAGGGACCCAGCCCGGCAAAGTCTTTCAGATCAAGAATAAGGGTGTGCCCTATTTGCGCCGCAGTGGCCGCGGCGACCAGCTGGTGATCGTCAATGTGGCGATTCCGACCAGGCTCACCAAGGAACAGCGTGAGCTGTTCGAGAAACTGGCGGAGAGCCTGGGCACAAGCGTCAAGCCGCAGGAAAAGGGATTCTTGGATTGGCTGAATGAGGCGTTCGGAGGCTAAAAGAAGATGAATCGTCAATTGACGATTCTCTTTTTTGATCTTATAATAATGAATACTTGAGCAATTATTCATATATTTATTGATTATGGTTCTCCGAGAAACAACCTCCACCCACCTGGCCGATCTATTCAGCGCGCTCAGCGACCCGACGCGTTTGCGGATTATTTCTGTTTTGCTCGAAGGTGAAATGAACGTCGGTGAGATCGCCGATCGGCTTGCGATGACGGAGTCTGCCGTCTCACACCAGCTCCGTGGACTGCGTTATATGCAGCTTGTTCGCAGCCGCAAGAACGGACGGCAGGTCTTTTATGCTTTGGACGATGATCATGTGGCAAAGCTGTATCGCATGGGGCTGGAACATATCGAGCATGGCTAGGATCGTCCTTCCGTAATTATGAATACGAAAACCAATCATTCGCATGTTCACGCCAGGGACCTGACCAAGCAAACCACCTCTCGTCTGGCACTTTCCCTTGCGCTCACCCTCGGTTTCGTCGTCATCGAAGCGGTTGCCGGCATTATTGGGAATAGTCTCGCACTCCTTACGGACGCGGCGCACAACCTCACGGATGTCATTGCGCTTGGTTTGAGCTGGTATGCCATTCGCCTGACTTCCCAGCCCGCTACAGGACGGAAAACCTATGGTTATCATCGCGCCGGCATCCTGGTGGCGCTGATCAATTCGACGACCCTCGTTTTGATTTCGCTTGGGATATTCTATGAAGCCTTTCGCCGCTTCACGGATCCCCCTGAGGTGGAAGCGGGGATCTTGGTCATTGTAGGGTTGGCCGCATTCCTGATCAACCTGATGACCGCATTGCTGGTCAAAAAGGGAAGCGAGCATGATCTCAACGTTCGTTCCGCGTTTGTACATTTGATGGGTGATGTATTATCTACAGTTGGCGCGGTGATCGCGGGTGTGATCATCCTCTTCTCAGGCGCGAACTGGCTCGACCCGCTCGTCAGTGTGCTGATTGGCCTGCTCATCCTTTATAATGCCTGGGGCATCCTGCGGGACTCGGTTGATATTTTGCTCGAAGCTACACCGCGCGATGTGAATATCAAGGATATGGTTAAAGACATTGCTCAGGTGGATGGTGTACTCGGCATTCACGATATTCATGTTTGGAGCCTCACACAGAGCCTGCGCACGATGTCCGCACATATTCTTACCGATGACCTTCATATTAGCGCTGGCGCAGATATACAGCGTAAGATCAATGAGATCGTGGAGGATCGCTACAATATCACCCATGCCACGCTGCAGCTTGAGTGTGTGGATTGCGCCCCTGATTCGCTCTACTGCGATCTGAACGGTCATTATCATATAGAGCGAAACGCAGATTCGGCATCTAGGCCTCAGGCTGATTCCGCCAAATGAAGCAACTCTCTGCTGTCGCTTTTCATCGGTCTTCGGCGATGTGAGAATTCTGAAGACAAACCGTTCTGTAGAACAAGTATCTGCCAACCGCATGAACAGGACCGGTTCAATGTTCGTAAAGTATCTGCTCAGCATCTGGCGGGAATTTCCGTTGGGACTTCAGTTATTCATTACCGGGATCATCAGGCCGCGGTTCCGTGTGGCAGTCGCGGCAATGATCTTCGACAAGAATGGCTGTATCCTTCTTTGCGAACATACCTATCGTAAATTCCATCCGTGGGGCCTGCCCGGCGGTGGACTGGATCGTGAAGAAGATCCTGAAGACGGTATCAGGCGGGAGGTCAGGGAGGAAACTGGGCTCGAGGTAGAAGTTCAACAGCTTCTGCTTGCCGAGAGAGCGCCTAATATCCGCCACATCAGCCTCATCTACTTGTGCAAAATTATCGGCGGCGTGTTCCAGCCAAACCAAGAAATCTCGCAAACGCAGTTTTTCCATCTGGACAAATTGCCGAGCCTGCTGCCTTCCGAGCGCGCGTTGATCGAACGCGTCGCCGGCATGCTCTCCCCGAATGCCATAGCCAGTACCGGAAATGACAAACTGGCTTGAAGTTTCGCTCACAGTAAATGGTGAACTCGCAGAAGCAGTGGCGGATGTGCTGGCCCGTTTCGCCTTTAGCGGTGTGATGACGGAGCAGGGGGTCAAGTACACGGATGACGAAGACGCAGGCACGCCGACCGGGCCGATCACTGTACGCGCCTATCTGGAAATGAATGACCGGATCGAGGAGACGCGTCGAAAGCTCGAAGAGGCGCTTTACTATTTGGGCATGATCCAGCCTTTGCCTCCTCCCATATATAAACAGATTGCGGACCAGAACTGGATGGAGGCCTGGAAGCAGCACTACCGGCCGATCCTGATCGGCCAGCGGCTGGTTATCTTGCCTGCCTGGATAGATTCGCCGCATCCGAATCGCATTGCCATCAAGATCGACCCCGGTATGGCGTTTGGTACCGGGACCCATCCAACGACACAGCTATGTTTGGAGTTGATGGAAAAATTCTTTGGTAGCCATCACCCGTCACAGGTGATTGACGTCGGCTGCGGCTCAGGAATCCTTTCCATCGCGGCAATCAAGTTAGGGGCAGACTCCGCCCTGGGTGTGGATACTGACCCCGGTTCTATAAAGAATGCTCAAGCGAATGCAGGGGCTAACCAGGTTGGTAACCAGTTGATCCTTGGAGTCGGCTCGGTACAGGAAATCCTCCAGGGCCAATTCGCTTTCCGTGCGGCGCCGCTGGTCCTCGCCAACATTCTTGCGCCGGTCATCCTCCGTCTGTTCGACCGGGGTCTCGCGGATCTGGTCGAGGAGAATGGCGCCGTTATCTTGAGCGGGATCCTGGAAGAGCAGGCGCAAAGCGTAATTCATGCCGGGCAGGCCAAAGGTTTCAGGCTGGGCGAGCGAAAGCAGATCGGAGACTGGGTGGCCTTGCAAATGTGTCGATAGATTCCCCATGCTAGAGCAACTATTTCCCGACTATAAGGTGTTAGAATACCGCCCATATTTTATCCAGCAAAGGAGTTATGATGAAGAGCAATACCAAGATTATTCTTGCAATTGCAGGTCTGGGATTGGCAGCGCTGGCCTGCCAGGCCGTGACAGGCGGAGGGGGCGGTGATACACCTGTTGCTCCCACGGAGTCCAGTGGGGTTCTCCTGAGTGATGATTTTTCTTCGCAGCGGTGGGGGGTCGGTACCGACGCGGATAGTTCCGTGGAATATGCGAATGGAGCTTTACAGATGATCGTTTACTCCACAAACTATTTTGTGTGGAGTACACCTGACGACCAGGATTATCAAAATGTGCACCTGGAAGTTACCGTAATAAACAATGGCACCGATTCCACGACCGCGTTTGGTCTGATGTGCAATCAACAACCGTCGTCGG
The DNA here is from genome assembly GCA_035708785.1 of Anaerolineales bacterium. Taxonomy (GTDB): domain Bacteria; phylum Chloroflexota; class Anaerolineae; order Anaerolineales; family Villigracilaceae; genus Defluviilinea. Next base: position 2,876 of record DASTFG010000236.1, on the reverse strand, counting down.
ATAGTTCCTTTTATTATTTCGCGATGACGCCGGCGGGAGAGTATGCAATCGCCAAGGCACAGCCGGGACAGCAGGATCTCTTCCTGACCAATGATGATGAGTGGGCTACTTCGGATGCAATTACACGAAACGCTTCCTCCTATCGCGTCGGCGCGGACTGCGGTAATGGAACGTTGACATTGTATGTAGATGGAGAGCAGACTGCTTCGGTGTCCGATTCTTCATACACAAGCGGCGGCGTGGCCGTATTCACCTGGAGTGGCGAGGAGGCGACCAATACGAACGTATCCTTCGACGATTTTCTGATGACTCAACTTCCATAGTGACTTCTGGCTTTAAGATTGAATCCTGCGCTCCAGTGAGGCGCAGGATTTTGTTTTCATTTGCTGAAAATCTGTGCTATGATTCGAAAGCCATGGATCGCCGCCGACTCTTCCTGTACCTTCTCCTTAATGTGTTCGTGTCAGCCTGTGTGACGAGTGCGATCCTGTTCTGGTATGACCGCAACTACCGCTCGGTGAGTGTTTCCGCTGTCCAGCCTGCCGCCTCTTTGGTAGATCAACCGATTGCAGCACAGGCAACGCTGGATCCTCAGACGGATATTCCCGTCGAGATTGTCAGCGTGGTGGGCGCAGGAACGTTGAATGCCGAGTGGGTGGTGGTAAGGTACCAAGGTGAGGATCAGATCAATCTGGCAAACTGGCAGTTGAGAGATCAGGATCGTAACGTTTTTAACTTCCCTCAACTCGTTCTGCATACGAACGGTGCCGTGCAAGTCCACACCGCGTCGGGGACAAATACGGTGATCGACCTATATTGGGGTGCCACCAATCCCGTCTGGGAATCTGGTGAAGAGGCGCAACTGTTCGACCCCAATGGAAATTTGCGCGCCGTCTATAAGGTTCCATAATGAGCCAAGCCCTTTACCGGAAGTACCGACCAAAAAACTGGGACGAAGTCGTTGGACAGGATCACATTATCCAAACGTTGAAGAATGCCATTACTGCTGATCGTGTCGCGCACGCCTATCTGTTTGCCGGCTCGCGCGGGACGGGCAAGACCACCCTGGCGCGGCTTCTGGCGAAGGCAGTCAATTGTACAGACCCCGATCCGGCAAAGAGACCGGATAATGAATGTGACCACTGCAAAGCCGTCAACGAGAATCGCTTTCTCGACCTGATCGAGATCGACGCGGCCTCCAACACCAGCGTGGACGATGTCCGCGATCTGCGCGACAAAATCAACTTTTCGCCCTCGCAGGGAAAGTACAAAATCTACATCATTGACGAGGTCCACATGCTTTCGACCGCGGCCTTCAATGCGCTGCTCAAAACGCTCGAGGAGCCGCCGCCGCATGCCATCTTTGTTTTAGCGACGACGGAGATTCACAAGATTCCGGCGACAGTTTTATCCCGCTGCCAGCGGCATGAGTTCCGGCGCCTGCCTGTGGACGAGATCGTCGCGCAGCTCCAAAGGATCATCAAGGCCGAAACGATCCAGGCGGACGATGACGCGCTCATCCAGATCGCCCGCCAATCCGCGGGCGGGATGCGCGACGCCATTTCCCTGCTCGACCAGCTCTCTTCGACCGGGGACAGGATTACACTCGCCCTCGCGCAAACTGTCCTCGGCACCGCTACGAGCCAGTCTGTGCTGGATATCATTTCGTCCATCATGGAGCACGACCCTGCCCACGGGCTGGAAACGATTCACAGGGCGCTCGACGCCGGAGCCGACGCGCGCTCGCTTGCGCGCCAGATCGTCGAATATCTGCGCGGCCTGATGCTTATCCAAATGGGCAACGCCAGCCAAGTGGAAGCAACCTCAGACGTCAAGAAACAGATGCAGGCCCATGCGAAGTCTTTTTCGACGAGCGATGTCCTGCGTATGATGAAAGCCTTCAACAATGCTGCCGTGGATCTGCGCGGCGGCTGGCAGCCCTCCCTTGGTTTGGAGCTTGCGCTTGCCGAAGTCCTGGACGCGCCGAGCCCATCCACGCCGTTGTCCGCGGCACCTCCCTCTTCAGGAGCGACAGTGCATCCCAAACCTCAGCCCGCTCCTGATCGACCGGCTTCTCCGCCGATGAGGAGGCCGGCAGAAGGTTCCAAACCCGCTCAGAGCGATGATGTTCCTGAAAAGGGAACGAGTGCCGAGAGGCAGTATGAAGCGTCCGCCCCGACCTACACAGATAAAACTCTGAGCGCCGGAGAAATCATCAAGGTCTGGAAGCATTTGGCCGCCTCTCTTCCAAAGTCACAGGCAAATCTCTCGGCATTGTTGAATTCTGTCAGGATGATCGACCTGCAGGGGAAAACATTGACTCTCGGTCTGGCAAGCGATGTGCTGGTCTCGAAGCTCGATAAACCCGATCAGGTCGAGGTGATCCGGAAGCTGATTAAGGACCATTTTGGTGAGGATGTGAACGTCCGCTGCGTGGTGACGACCGCCAAGGGTAAGATTCCCCCGAACGTGCCCCAGGATGGGATGGTGGCAGCGGCCATCCATCAGGGCGGCGAGATTGTGGATATGGAATAACGCGCCATTCGTCGTCATCGGCGAATCATGAAGCTGGTATCGAAAGTTTTGATTAGGAGATTTATCTATGGCTAAAGGATTTAACAAAGGTCAGCAAATGGGCGGTGGGGGTATGATGGCTCAGTTACAAAAGATGCAGCAGCAATTGGCAGAAGCACAGGCAAAACTCGCCGAAGAGACGGTCACGGCCACGGCCGGCGGTGGTGCCATCAAGGTCGTGATGACCGGCGATCAGAAATGCCAGTCTGTCGAAATTTCGCCTGCTCTGCTGCAGGACGCGGATGCCGAAATGCTGCAGGACTTGGTCCTGTCCGCGGTGAATATGGCTCTCGATCAATCCC
>DASTFG010000235.1:0-14691 GCA_035708785.1 Anaerolineales bacterium | reverse complement strand
CGCCTCAAAATATGGTCGGGTACAACCTCGGCAACCCCGGTGAGCCCGGCACGCTGCTGCCGCCGCGCACCTCGCTGCTGGAAGATCCTTCACTTTACGAGAATCGCCCCTATTTGCAGATCTCCAAGGAAAGCATGGAATGCGCTTATGTCCCCGACGTGGACCAACCCAATTACTTTTTGGCCGAGGAAATCTTGACAGAATACCTTGGTCAGGCGTTCTATGGCGAGATCACGGGAAGTGAGGCCGTCATGCAAGCCGCCGAAGAAGCCGAAGCTGCATTGGCAGAAGAATAAACCCCTTCACCTCCTCTCTGCACACCTTCCCTTCCCGGGTAAAGCCGGGAAGGGAAGGTGCAGGGAGACGGCAAGGAGCCGAGAAAGGAGACGCATGGCCGTCACTGATATTCGACAATCGAATCCAACCTCAAGCAGGCTGCGGGAGACTCTCCGGCAGATGCGAAAAAACTGGTCGGCGTATGTATTCATCGCGCCCGGGCTGATCCACTTCGCCATCTTCACGGTGTTCGCCGTCTCGTTCGCTTTCTATATCAGCTTCCACGAATGGAATATTATTCAACCGGACAAACCCTTCGTCGGATTGGACAATTACCTGCGTCTCTTCGATGATCCACGCTTCCTTCGAGCGGTGACCAACACGTTTACCTTCATGGCTGGTATACCACTTGGTCTCGCCTCCGGATTGTCCGTGGCGTTATTGTTGAACACTAAGGTTCGCGGGCAGGCTATCTACCGCACCCTGTTCTACATCCCGGTGGTCACCCCTCTGGTGGTCTCATCGATCATCTGGAAGTGGGTGTATCAGGGAGATTACGGCTTACTCAACTACTACCTGTTGAAGTTAGGCATCATCGATCAGAAAATCGTCTGGCTTGCCGACCCGGATTTGGCGCTGCCGGCTCTGATCATTATGATGATCTGGGGTGGGACCGGCAGTACGATGGTGATCTATCTGGCAGGCCTGCAATCGATCCCGGAGGAGATGTATGACGCGGCCAAGGTCGATGGCGCCAATGCTCTGCAGCGTCTGCTCTACATTACGATTCCGCTTCTCAAGCCGACCACGTTTTTCCTCCTGGTTACGAGCGTGATCGGAACCTTCCAGATCTTCACGGAAGTCTATATCATGACGAATGGTGGACCATTGAACAGGACCACAACCATCGGATACTATCTCTACACAAAGGCCTTTCGCGAGTTGGATATGGGATATGCCACTGCGATGGCGTTTGCCCTCTTCGCCATGATCTTTGTCTTTACGCTGCTGCAGTGGAAATATGCTCGCGGCGATGTTGAGTATTAGAGAGGAGCGACCAAGTGGCCATTACCCGAACTGAAAAAACGGTCTCCAAGCCGATCAGCACGCCGGCTGTCCGGCCGATCAAATGGAAGGACGTGCTTGGCAAGGCCATTGTGTACGTGCTCCTCACAACTGGCGCGATTATTTTTATCGCACCCTGGGCCTGGATGGTCTCAGCCTCCTTCCAGCCCATCGGACAGATCTTCAACTGGCCGCCGAATTGGATCCCGGAAATCTTTACCCTGTCAAACTACACAAGATTTCTCGCGGCAGAAGGGTTTTTCCGCTGGATTCTGAACAGCGGCTTCCTGGCGGTTGTTGTTTTGTGCGTTCAGATGTTTTTCAATTCGATGGCAGCCTATACGTTCGCTAAGCGCAAATTCCCGGGACGAGATGGGCTGTTCTTGATGATGCTTGGCACCCTGATGATTCCCGGCCAGCTCTTCCTGATTCCCAATTATATGATCCTATTGCGCTCACCCCTGTTCGGAGGCAACAATATTCTGGGCCAGGGTGGTCATGGCATGCTGGACTCATACTGGGGGATCATCATCCCGTATGCATTCAGCGTCTGGAGCGTCTTCTTCATGCGCCAGTATATGAAGGGCATCCCCGACGACCTGCTGGATGCGGCGCGGATGGATGGCGCTTCTGAGTTCCTCATCTACTGGAAGGTAGTCATGCCGCTGTGCGGTCCCGTGCTGGCCGCGCAGGCCATCTTCACCTTTACCTTCGTCTGGAATGACTTTTTCTGGCCGCTGATCGTCATCAGCGATCCCGACCTTCGCACCCTGCAGCTCGGATTGGCGCTTTTTGTCATTAAGAACCGCACGGTATGGGATATCGTGTTCGCCGGATCGGTGATCTCGACTCTGCCGGTCCTATTGGTTTTCATTTTCTTCCAGAAATACTTTATCCGCGGAATTGCGCTCACCGGGATGAAGTAAACCACCAGCAGTCCCTGGGCAGCCTTCAATGCCGCGACGAAAGGAAGTAGCTTTGAAAACGACTCTCCTGGACCGCCGAGGCTTCTTACGCTTGTGTGCGGTCACAGCGGGCGGCGCTGTTCTGGCCGCCTGCGAGCAGGCGTTGCGAGGTATTACTCCTCCAACTGAAGTAATTGGGACAAGTACAGGTTCCCCCTCTCCTACTCCTTCGGTATGGCTGGACCTTGGCGGAAACCAGGATGCCTGGACCTGGGTCAAGCCGGTAAGGGTCGGGGTCTCTGAGGGCGAGTGTGAGCGTGTAATTGTCCACGCGAACGAACAAGAGTTCGAAGCCCGGCCAGATGGCGAATCCTTTACAGCCGAAGTCAAGCTTGCTGAAGGAGAAAACCAGATCAATGCGGTCTGTGTGCAGCCCGGTGGTGGAGAAGTCCAATCAGACTCGGTTGTTTACACCGGACGGCTCAGGCATGTTCCCACGGCAGTGATTAAGATCGCGTCGGCCGGCGACCGGATTATCCTGAACGGAAGCGAAAGCTTACCCGCCGAGCGAGGCGATGCCGCGATCGTCGATTACCTTTGGTCTGCTCGTGAAGGCAACCCGGAATCGCTCCGCCTCCAGAATGGGGATTTAACCGGCGAGGTGAGCAGCCAGTCGATCACAATCTTGCCCCCGGCCATGGATGGAGAGTATTACGTGCGACTGCGGGTCAAAGATGGTGCCGGCCGGGAAGATACCAGCACGATCTACTTCGTCGTGGAAAACGGCCAGCCACGCGTTCCAGACTATGACACAGAGAATCCCGCCTGGATCGAGACCGCTGTGGTCTACGGTGTCATCCCGTTCTTGTTTGGCAGTCCTGCATTTGAGGCCATCCGTGGGCGCTTGGACGATCTCGCTGACCTGGGCGTCAATGCTCTTTGGCTCGGTCCAATCAACGTCCACCCCGCCGATGACTACGGTTACGCTGTGGAAGATTACTTCGGGCTAGACCCTGCTTATGGCACAAATGAAGATTTCCGTAACTTGGTGGAGGCCGCCCATGACCGGGGCATCAAGATCCTGATGGATTTCGTACCCAACCATACTTCGGCCACGCACCCTTACTTCCTGGACGCGCAGCAGCGCGGACCCGAATCCCCATACTGGAATTTCTATGACCGTGATGCGCAGGGGTCCTATACCTACTACTTCCAATGGACACATCTGCCCAACCTGAACTACGACAACCCGGAAGTCCGCCGGATGATGCTTGAAGCGTTTTCGTACTGGGTACGCGAGTTCGATGTGGATGGCTTCCGCGTGGATGTTGCCTGGGGAGTTGAGGAACGGCGACCGGACTTTTGGCCAGATTGGAGGCGGGAACTGAAGCGCATCAAGCCCGACCTGCTTCTGCTTGCCGAGGCCACGGCGCGCGAGCCGTATTACTTCGATAACGGTTTCGACGCCGCCTATGACTGGACCTACCAGCCTGGCGGCTGGGCCTGGAGGATCGTTTGGGACGCATACAAATACAGACTGCTCTCCTATAATCTGACCGATGCGCTCACCAACCGTCCCCAGGGCTTTCATCCGGATGCGCTGATCTTCCGATTCCTCAACAATAACGATACCGGAGAGCGCTTCATCACCCGCCACGGCGAAGGTGTAACGGAGGTTGCCACTGCCTTACTGCTCACGCTGCCCGGCATCCCGTGCATCTACACCGGGGATGAATACGGGCTGGAATTCGAGCCGTATCAGCGGCTGGAGCCTCTAACATTTACAGAACAGTACCCAGATCTACGAGACTATCATAAGCGCTTGATCGCCCTGCGCAAGCAGCTTCCCAGCCTGCACTCGCGGCAGTGGGCCATCATCACACCTGACGCAGTGCCCCAGACTGTCTACAGCTACATCCGTTATGGCGAGCCTTCGGAGCCGCCTGTGGCGCCAGTGATCGTGCTGCTAAACTTCTCTGAGGAAGAGGCCGAGTTCCAATTCGATGTGCCGGAAGAGTTTGGTGATCTACCACAGAGCGGCAACCTGTTTGATCTGCTGGCCGAAGAGAGCGTTCCCGCCAGAGAAGGCGGGAGAATGCGAATATCTGTGCCCGGTTTGACGGCCAGAGTTTTAGCCAAAGAGCCTACCGATTAACTCATGACAAACCAGTCGCTCAACCGCCGGGACTTCCTGCGCCTGAGCCTTGTGCTGGCGGGTGGAGCCCTGGCAACTGCCTGTCAGGAATTACAGTCCGGACCAGCTCCTACGGCTACGAAAGGACCTATGTTGAAGTCTGGAATCCAATTAAACGGCGGGGACGCAGATGCCTGGGCATTTCAGAAGCCGTTGAAGGGCAGCCTAGAAAACCCTGCTGCCTGCCAAGGTGTATCAATCGATAACGGCGGCACACGCGTGCAGGCCGTCCTGAAGGAGCATTTCTTCTCTGCCGATGTTCCAATCCGCCCGGGGGCCAATTCGGTTACCGCCATCTGTCAGCAGGCGGATGAACAGGAAGAACTGTCCGGCAGCATTACGATCACCGGACGCCTACCGCAGCGACCCACCGCCCTCATTGCCGCCTCGCTGTCCAATGGACGCCTTATCCTCGATGGAAGTGGCAGCCTGCCAGATGAGATCGAAAACCAGCCAATCCGCGAGTATATCTGGTTCCCGCGCCCAGGCAACCCGGATGTCGCAAAGGTGAACGGACAGCAGTTTGGAACGGAAACGAGCGGGACGAGTGTCGAGCTAGAGATTCCACCAGTCGATGGCGAGTACTATTTTTCTCTGCGCGTGATCGACGAGGCCGGCCGCGACAACACAAGCACGACATATATGGTTGTGGAAAACAGCCAAGCTCGCATTCCTGACTACGATCACGAAAACCCGGCCTGGGTGGAAAACGCGATCGTCTACGGGGTGATCCCGCGCTTGTTTGGAACCCCGGGAGCTCGTGCAATTCAAGACAGGCTGGATCAGTTAGCCGACTTGGGTATCAATGCCCTGTGGCTGGCACCGATCAACGCGACGAATGATTATGGGTATTCTGTTCTGGATTACTTTGAGCTGCGCGACAGTTTCGGATCGAAGGAAGATTTCAGAGCGATGGTGGAGACAGCGCACGCGCGCGGCATCCGCGTCCTGATGGATTTTGTACCCAATCACACGTCGAATGCACACCCCTACTTCAAAGATACGGTCGAGAAAGGACAGGACTCGCCATACTGGGACTTCTACGATCGAGATGAAAATGGGAATTACACCTACTACTTCGACTGGACGCACCTGCCCAACCTCAATTATGACAACCCCGAAGTCCGCCACATGATGATCGAGGCATTCTCGTATTGGGTGCGTGAGTTCGACGTGGACGGTTTCCGGGTGGATGCCTGCTGGGGCATGCAACAGCGCCGTCCCGACTTCTGGCCCGAGTGGCGCCGCGAGCTCAAGCGCATCAAGCCCGATCTGCTCCTGCTGGCCGAGGCGAGCGCGAGAGACCCGTATAACTTCGAGAGCGGTTTCGACGCGGCCTACGACTGGACGGAGAATCTGGGTAACTGGGCCTGGGCGCGGTTCTGGGGAGAACAGGCCGAGGAAGTCGAGACTGCTCAGATGATCCGGCTCTTAAAGAATGCGATGGTCAACGAGCCGGAGGGGTACCATCCCGATGCCTTGATCTTTCGCTTCCTGAACAACAATGACACCGGGACCCGCTTTATTCAGACACACGGCGAGCCTTTGACCCGCGTCGCTACTGCCCTCTTACTCACCCTGCCCGGCATCCCCTGCATCTACACCGCGGATGAGGCCGGTCAATGGTTCCGGCCCTATTTCGACGCGACACCGATCTCCTTCAGAGAGCGCTATCGAGGCCTGCGAGATTACCATAAGCAACTGATTTCCCTGCGGAAGGAGATCCCCAGTCTGCACTCTCGAAACTGGCAACTCCTCGATGTCGAGCCGGCCGGTCAGCTTCTTGGCTACCTCCGTTTTTTGGAAGGCAACCAAGAACCCGTACTGGTCCTGCTGAACTTCGGCGCAGAGCCTGCCGAAGCGACCATCTCGCTCCCCGAGGGATTTCCTGGCTTGGCAAGTGCGAATACCTTGCAGGATCTCTGGAACGGCGAGCAGGTCTCCACATCGGCGGGAAATGAACTAATGGTATCTGTCCCTGGCTCCGGTGTTCGGATCCTGGCCGCCGAATAAAGAAAAGGAACAAACATACGATGAAAATTGCCGTTTTGTCTGCTCCACAGGCATTTGAGATCACGGACGAGCCCGTGCCCGCCATCCAGCCGGATGAAGTCCTTGTGCGCGTCGCGGCCTGCGGCGTGTGCACCTCCGAGCTCGACATGTGGGAAGGGAAAGCCGGGCCGGATATTTACCCGCGTTATCCAGGCCACGAGGTCAGCGGGGTAGTTGAACAGGTCGGCGAAGATGTCCGCACGCTCAAACCCGGTGATCCTGTCGGGGTGTGGGTTACAGGCCGGGGATTCGCTGAGTACGTCGCTGTCAAAGCCGCGTATTGCTATCCGGCGGGCGACCTGCCGCTCGAGCTGGCTCTGGCCGAGCCATTGGCCTGCGCGGTGAATACGGTCGAGCTCGCGAACCTGTCGCTTGGGGACGATGTGGTCATCATTGGTGCAGGATTTATGGGCAACCTGGTACAGAAGCTGGTAGCCCTGCAGGGCCCCCGCCGCCTGATCGTCGCCGATGTTCGCAGGGATGCTCTGGAACGCGCTCAGAGCCTGGGCGCGAGCCACGTTGTGGATATCACACAGGAAAATCTGCCCGGGCGCGTTAAGGAATTGACAGACGCCAGAGGCGCGGACGCCAGCTTCGAGGTCACGGGCGTGCAGGCCCCTCTGCAGATGCTGGGTGAAGTCACCCGCATGAGCGGCAAAGTCGTCATTGTCGGCTATCACCAGGGCGGCCTGCGCCAGCTTAACCTGGCCTACTGGAACTGGATGGCATTCCAGATCCTGAACGCTCACTTCCGCGAACTGGAAACCATCCAGCGCGGCATGCGCATCGGCATGCGCCTGCTCACCTCGGGCCGCTTGAGCCTGGACGGGCTGGTGACCCACCGGTTCAAACTCTATGAAATCGACCAGGCATTCCAGGCTGCTCATAAAAAACCGGATGGCTTCGTCAAGTCGACGGTTGTTATGCAAAACTGAGCAACACGCTCTGGCGGATTGTCAAATCCGCCGTAGCATGCCACTGTAGGAATTTTTGAGTAACGCCGGATCTCCCGATCCGACACAGCAATACAAAGAACTTTAAGGAGTGCAATTCATGCCCCCAAAACCCTGGCCCGCTGTACCTCTCACGTTTGACCATTTCCGCAACCCGCCACGCGACTATGGCATCCTGCCCTTCTGGTTCTTGAACGGCGAGTTGAACCCTGATGAAATGCTGTATCAGCTCCGGGAATTCCGCGACAAAGGCATGCCCGGCATCATCCTGCACGGGCGCTATGGACTGGAAACGCCATACATCGGCGAAACATATCTAGAGCGCATCCGCTTCGCCGTGGAAGAGGCCGAGAAGCTCGGCCTGCAGACCTGGATCTACGACGAGATGAACTGGCCCAGCGGCACGGCCGACAAGCGCGTCCTGCAGGCCCGGCCAGACCTGGCAGAGCGCTACATCGAGTGCATCAACTTCACCGTGCGCGGGCCGTGGTTTACGTATCTCACCGGCGCGGACAGCCGCTACCTCGACTTCGAGAAGTCCACGCCGGTGGCGGCCTTTGCTGTGCGGCTCGACGGGGACGCGGGCGGACTTGCAGAGGTGATCGACCTGACGCCCAACCTGTCGTTCCGCGACGTCATCCCCTGGGAGGCGCCCCCCGGCAACTGGCGTTTACTGTACATCGTCGAGAAGATCGCAGATTACTACATCGACGCGCTGAACCCGGAAGCTACAGCTGAATTTTTGCGTATCGGGTACGATCCCTATGCCCGCGTGATCGACGGGAAAATGACTTCGCAAATGCTTGGCTTTTACACGGACGAGCCCGCCATGCATTATTACTTGAGCGGTGGCGATCACCCGATCGTGCCCTGGACCAAAGACATGTTCCGGCGCTTCCAGGCGCGCTATGGTTATAACCTGCGCGCGCGCCTGCCTGATCTGTTCTTCGACATCCGCCCGGACAGTGCCCGCGTGCGCTATGATTTCTATAACGCCCTCACCGATTTTTACAGCCAGGCCTTTTACCAGCAGATCCACGAGTGGTGCCAAAAACACGATGTTTTGTTTACCGGCCACCTGCTGTATGAAGAATGGCTACGACGATTAGTGCGTGTGGAGGGCAACCTCTTCCGGCACTATCGCCACATGGACGTGGTCGGCGTGGATCACCTGTACCCACTCATCGGTAACCGCGACCGCCCGGATGAGCACGTCGCGATGAAGGTGGGCAGCTCAGCCGCCCACCAACTGGGCAGCCCACGCCTGCTGTGCGAATCCTTCGGCGGGATCTTCATGGACGCCACCATGCAGCGCATGAAGTGGATCGCAGATTGGGAATATGTGCTCGGCGTCAATCTGCTCAACCCGCACGGTTTCCATTACACGCTGGAAGGTCCGCGCAAGCGCGACTGGCCGCCGTCGATGTTCTACCAGTATCCCTGGTGGCCATATTACGATGAGTTCTCGAATTACATCAGCCGCTTGAGTCAATTGCTCTCGGGCGGGCGGCATATAGCCAAGGTAGCCGTGCTTTGGCCGATGAACGCGATGTTCGCGAACTACACCCCCCAGACTCACACTGCACTAGGTGACCGGATCGAATCGGACTTCAACGCGCTCACCGATCTGCTGCTGCGCCTGCACTACGATTTCGATTACCTGGATGAAGATACTTTGGCGGGCGCGGTCATCGAAAACGGTGCCGTGCGCGTCCGTGATGAAGCCTACGAGCTGGTCATCCTGCCGCCCATGACCCATCTCCAGCTTGCCTCTCTGGACAAGCTGGAGCAGTTCGTCCAGGGCGGCGGGCGCCTGCTGGGATTGATTTTCCTGCCCTCTCAGGCGTTTGAGTCCGGGAACGGCTCCGGCATGCTGGACGTCAGCGAGCGGGTGGCGAACTTGTTCGGGATTGATCCAAATGGAACGCTTCAAAATTTTCGTCAGGCCCTCAACATCAGCCTGGCAGAAAAGGAGCATCCGGGCGGCGGCAAGGCCGCGTTCTTCCGAAGTTATGCGCTGACGCGGCGGCTACCAATGCGCCTGCAGGAACAGCTTGGCCTACCGGGCTGGCCGGAAAGCGCGCACTTCGCGATCGAAGAGGCTGAGGGGACACGCTACTTCTTCTCGCCGTCCGAGGGCCCTCGTGAAGAAATCACCGAGGAAGTCAATAAGGAACGGCAGGCGGTGTATGCCGCATTACAAAAGGCGCTCAATGGCCTGATCACGCCGGATGTGGTAATCGATAACCCGGAGATTTTTTACCTGCACCGGGTGAAAGACGGGCGCGACATCTACTTCCTGGCCAACACAACGCTCAATTCCCAGAGTGCGCAGGTCCGGCTAACCGGTTCGGTCCAACCACTACTGTGGGATCCAAGCACCGGAAGCCAACGACCCATCCCTGCCGGCGTAACCTCAGTTGGGATGACACAGTTTTCACTGACCTTATCTCCTGCCGGATCGGCCTTCATCCTGACCGAACCAGGCGGACCAAGCCGGATGGTCGAGACCAACCTGACTCTGGATGCCCTCACAGATCAGCAGGCAAGCGGCTATGGCCGGGTTGATGAAGGGTTTATTCAAATCGATAAAGATGGGCAACAAGAAAAGCTCGTCGCTCAAGCGGGAAAGCTTGCAGAGCCGTTGACATTGGATGGCGAATGGGAGTTCCGAGCGGAAAACGCCAATGCCCTGGTGATCGGCAAATGGCTGGTCATGGCCGAACATCCTGATAAGCCGCTTGCAACGTATGCTGCCCCCGAGGCGGATATGGCCGGTTGGCAGGAAATGGTGCCCGGCGCGTGGTCGTACCAGTTGCCCTCCGAGCCGGCGTCGGATTACCCGATCTCGGTCTGGTACCGCGTGCGCTTCGAAGCAGGCTATCTGCCACCCAAGTTGGAGCTCCTCGTGGACGGCTTTGCCGCCTCGGAGTGGAAACTATATGTGAACGGACAGGTCTCCACCGCGCAGCCTGTACGCAGTGCGCTCGACAGCCAGATGAAGGCGGTCGACATCAGCAGCCTCGTCCACGAGGGCGAGAATACACTGGCCTTGCGCCTGGTCCTCACCAGCTCAACCGATGGATTGCTGGATCTCCTGAAGCTTATGGGAGATTTCAGCCTGGAACGTTCGCAAGATGGCGGCTATCGCCTTGCACCACCGCGAACGACAATGCAGCCTGCGTCGTGGACCGGTCAGGGTTATCCCTTCTATTCCGGACGGGCCACATTCCGCCGGCAGTTTGAGTTCCCGCAAGATTTCAAGAATCAACGCATCTTCCTGGAACCGATCCTGACGGATGACGTATTGGAGGTTCTCGTCAATGGCGAGTCTGCTGGCGTGCGCCTGTGGCAGCCTTACCAGGTAGAGGTCACGAACCTGTTGCAATCTGGCGAGAACACCCTCGAGCTGCGCGTGGCCAATACGCTGGTCAACCTGCTCGAAAGAGTCGAGCGCCCCTCCGGCCTGGCAGGTGCGCCGAACCTGGTTCCCTATCGGACATTTATATTTGACCTGGCCGATTCTTAGCCACGGATTGTACGGCTTGACACCGAGTTCCACAAACAAACCTATATATCTCCGTGTTCTCTGTGGCTAATTCATGGAGTGACAATGAAACTTAAAATCGAAGACCTGACCGTTGAAACCTTCGCTCCCTATGGCGAAGTGATTATGCAGCCTGCCCGCGCCCAGGACGCGTCCGGGCCGGGCTGGATGTGGTGGGCGGAAAATCAAACTCTGGCGGGTGGGGACCGGAAGTACGCGATCGGTTACCTGGATCTACAGCCCGTCGAGTTACGGTTTGACTGGGCCGAGCGCCATATGCACACGGATGAATTGGTCCTGCCGATGGGAGAAGATTGCCTCATGTATGTCGGCCCACCGGAGAATCCGGAAGAGCCCGCGCGCCTGCCGCCGCTGGACCGCTTCCGAGCCTTTCGACTACGCAAGGGACAAGGCATCCTGATGAGCAAGGGCGTCTGGCACGGCGCACCCCTGGCCCTGGACAAGCCTCTTAATGTAGCCATCCTCCTGCTCAAAGATACAGGCAGGATCGATGTGCACGTTGTGCGATTCGAAGACACGCCGGTGCAGATTGAACGCTAAAAAGCAATGGACTCAACGCCTCTAGACGTTGGACATTGTATGTATTGTATGCATGGAAGGAGAACCCTATGCCTGTTGTAGATCGTCGTGAATTTGGCGGGCGCTTCACGGTTCGCGAGAACTCGCAGCGCCTGGCCAACTATCGCTATCTTGAAGTGCAGCTGATGGAGATGATCGCGGGTTGGTGTCACAGGACGCCCCAACTCGCGTTCAAAGCCACATTTGGTTATCATGTCTACGATCATGCCCAGGCCGCAGACCTGCTCGGCGAACGCCTGGAACAGTTGCGCTCGACGCGCGACAGCCAGGAGCCGGGCACGGACGAGTTTGCTCGCCTGTGTGAAACGGTCTGGAAATTGGACGACACGGTTGCGCGGTTGACTGCCGTGTACCGGGTGCTCGAGCCGCACCTCGTGAGCAGCTATGTCTACCACGCCGACGCCACCGACCCGCTGGCCGATACGCCTACCGTCCGCTTGCTGCGCCAGCTGGCTGCAATGGGCCAGTCGCATATTGCCTGGGGCCAGGCCGTCCTGGAGACGCTCACCCGCGATCCGGAGAAGCGCCGGCAGGCCGTGGAAGTCCAGGCCGATATCGAGGCGAAGCTAGTGGAATCCGGCGGCGTCACCGGGCAGGGGATCGAGTCCCACTGGCTGACGTTTCACAGCGCGCGTGAGGCGGATAAGCCCAAACCCCGGAGCCGCCGGAGTGGACGTGCTTACCGTTTTACCAAGACTTATCCTCCGCTTGAGCACTCCATAGTTGAGGCGCCGTTCTGGTTTTCCGCTGATCCCGGGGAATTCGAAAAGGCCTATACGTCCGAAGATGAGTGGTCCATCGAAGGTTTCAGGCACAAGTTCCACCAGCTGCTCTACGGTGAAGTAGAGACGACCGACCGCATGGGCAAGATGCTGGCCGAGTTCCCGGAGCTTCCCTGGGAGATGCGCATGGAGCTCGCACACCAGATGTGGGACGAAGCGCGCCATATCGAAGTGGTGGCCAAGGTCTGTGAGGAAGAGCTTGGCGCGACGCTGGGCTACGGTCCCTGGCCGCTGGCCTGGTGGTGGATGCAGAATGAGAGCGATCCGTTGCGCCGTATCTCGGTCACCAACAGCTGGGCCGAGCGCAACCTGATGAGCACCTTGCGTGAGTGGCGCGAGCATGCCGAGGAACGTGGCTACACGCGCATTGCTGAGCTCTGCGATTATTTGCAGGCGGACGAGCTGACTCACGTCCGTTTGGCGACCGACTGGATTCGGAGGTTGACCGACGATAAGCCCGATTACCGGAATGAGCTTGTGGCCTGGAGCCGAAAAGCCGTGGATGTCGTCCAGGGCTTTTATAACAGCGCCTATAGCGCCTCGGACAGCCCGGAACCGCGCTTTTCCTTCCTGCGCGGCGGCGATAACGAAGATTATCGTACCGGCGTCCCAAGTAACGTGATCGGTGAATAAAAAGCACCATTGGTCGAGTAGGGCGAGCGCTCTTCGAGCCCGTACCGAGACCAACAATCACAAGTAACCATGAGATAAAAAGCTGGCTTGAAATGAGTGGTCTCGACACTTGAACCTGGCGCACACCCCCTGGGAGCGCGGGGCAGGTGCTGGGGAGTGCAGGTGTACGTGGCGCCAAGTCGCCACTACTCGACCACTTAAGCGCCAGGATGAAGGAGTATTATGCCCCAAACAATGACGGGCCGCGAGTGCATGTTGACTGCCTTCCGCCGGGACAAGGCCGATACGGTCCCCGTATCTCCGGATATATCGGCGATGGTACCGGTTCGATTATCGGGCCGCCCTTTCGATGAAATGTTCCTCGATGGGCTGCCCCACAACGGTTACGCCTCTGCCAGCGTCGCCCAGGCGTACGTGGATGCAGTCAGATACTACGGCATGGACGGCTGGTACATCTACGGCTCGATGCGCGAGATTTCCCCCGCAGACCGGCCGTGCTGGCAATCCCGCCTGGAGCATCTCCCCGGTGGCGGGCAAAGGAAACATGAGACCGCGCAGACTCCCTACGGGGAATTAACGCGCCAGACACTGTACCCTGTTAGTGAGCCGCCCTGGGAAGAGGAAAAGCCTGTCAAAGACCTGCGCCGCGACTGGCCCAGGCTTCGCGCAATGATGGGCGAGGAGGGGAACTGGTGCTGGGAGAAGACATTCGATGACCGGGAGCGCATCGGCGAGCTGGGCGTATACTCGGTGGCGATCGGAATTCCCCAGGATTGGTGGTTCTTCCAGCGCGATGGCGGGTACAACGTCATGTTCTACGATTACGCCGACGACCCGGCCTACATCGACGAGATCTTCGAGTTCTACGGGCGCTACGCTCTGGCACGTGTCGAAGCTGCCTGCCAGGCCGGCGCGGACGAGATCATGCTGGGCGGCTCGGCCTCCAGCCTGAGCGTCAGCAGCCCGCGCAACTTCCGAAAGTACGATTTGCCGTTCATCCAAAAAGCCGCACAAATCTGCAAGCGCTATGGCGTCTTCTCGCATCTGCACGTCTGCGGCCGCTCTCGCAAAGTGGTGGAAATGGTTTGCGAGGAGACCGATGTCGACGTGATGGAGCCCCTCGAGGAGCCGCCGGGCGGCGACGTGGACATCGCCGAGATCAAGAAACGATATGGCAGCAAGATATGCATAAAGGGCAACATCAACACCTTCGAGTTCATGCTGCGTGCCACGCCGGAACAGGTCGAGGAGAAAGCCAAACGCCTGATCGACGACTGCGCCGCGGAGGGCGGCTTCATCCTCTCCACTGGCGACCAGTGTGGGCGCGACACCCCGGATGCTAACCTGTTCAAGCTCGTGGAGGTCGCCCGCACATATGGGCAATATACATAAAAGTCCGCTCGACGAGGAAGTAACCAGGAGATTTCATGGAACGAGGCGTTTACTTCGATGCGTGGTTCCCCAACCAGCATTGTTACCATCCAAGCCTGCCCGGCCGCCGTCTGCGGATGGTCGACCATCTGGTCGATTACCGCGCCACGACGCTCGTCTGGTCTGCGATGGGCGGCGGTTCGATCTCGCTGCCCTACCTGGAAGAAGAAGCCTTCGCCCCGATCGACTCGCGCTTCCGCTTTTACGGATTTGTCAACGACAGCGAATTCGTCCGCGAGTGCCAGAAACACGG
>DASTFG010000234.1:0-10901 GCA_035708785.1 Anaerolineales bacterium | reverse complement strand
CGCAGGAAGATCGCTTCCCATACCTGACGCCAATTAAATCTTTCATCCAGCCAATTGCCAAGTTTTTCTAACATATTAACCTCGCTTGACAAACAAGATCCCCTCTTCCACCCTGGTCTCAAAACGGTCAAGGGGACGGGGAGGTGGACCAGCTATGACAGTTCCATCTTTGGCAAAAACACCGTTATGGCATGGACAGAAAAAGCCTTCCTGGTCTGGAATCCAACGTATACGACAACCCAAATGTGTACATATATTGGACATTGCAGCGAAGTCCTGGCCATTCTCGGTCAACACATAGACTGAGAATTCTTCTTCGGTATTGATCCAGCCAGTCTGTGTTTCTATTGTTGTTTTGAAGAGGGTTGGATTATTCAGTTCGACCTTAGTTGTGGTTCCCAGCTGGATCCAATCTTCTTCATCCTTTTTAAGTGCTGGGCCCATAATATAGGGGATTGCGGGCAAACCTATGGCTGCACCGATTATCCCGCCAATGGCGGCGATCGTTACTTTCATAAAATCGCGGCGGCCCATCTGATTATCTTTTGACTTGCGCATGTTCTTCTCCTTGGGCGATATTCCGATGAATTCTTACACTGCTCCAAGCACAGAAAGCGACATGAGGCATCATACCTCAAAAGTGACATTGGCACGTCGGGATTACTTATAGACTATATCCTGCAGAGGCATCGTGACAACCCGTACTGCAAAACTCAGGAAATTTGTATTCTCTCGACCGTATACGCCTCCCGCGCTCAACGAGAGCGTAATCACCCCGAGGACCGCGTAGGGGAGCACCAGCATCCAGCGTGGCGAATCCGGCGATGGGAAGAAAAACCTCCCCAGACGTTCTCTTAGTTTTTTCATAGCGACCTCCTGTGCTGTGTTTTACAATGCGTTCGCTATACCAATAAGTAGAGAATGCCGCGTTCTGTTTCTAAACTCCCAGTTACAATTATTTTTCCAACGCGCCGGTTTCGATCCATTCCACAACTTGCGCAATCTCTTCGGGCGTTAATTGACCGGGATGCCCACCCTGCAATTGTATGATGACAAGTAAACTGTCGGCGCTCTCATTGGGGATGATGACCGGACCGGAAGCCCCACCTCTCATAGCATCTTCGTACGTCGTGAGATTTAGTCCGCCCAGTGCATTGGCCCCATGGCAGGTCCCGCATTTCGCCTGGAGCAGCGGACCAATCGCACCCTCCCACGTCAGAACCGAAGCAGGCGTCCCTGGCGTGGAATCGGTCCCCGGCTGTGTCCGGGTAACACGTGGAGTTTCCGTCGCAGGAAGCGTCGGAGTCTGCGTAGGTGCGGGGGTCGGAGTCTGCGGCACAAATACGACCACCGTTGGCGGCTGTCTCTCGACGGTCGTGAGAGCCGTCTGCTCCGCATTGACAAAGCCATAGACCCCGGCCAGCATGAAGAGGGTCAGCAGTATGGCAACGGGCAGGTACAGCCTCTCACGCTTCTGCAGCGTGGCCGGATCGACCGGACGTTCCGCCATCCCGGCTTTGATATCCGCCAGCTCGAGCGGGTGCTCGTGAAGCATCTCCTCTTCGGTCATCCTGCCGGTCCACATGGACCTGTTAAAGCGTTTAATGTGCACACCGTACATATGCCAGATGATGATGGCCAGCACGGCCAGCAGCGCCTCACCCCCATGTGCAGCCTTTGCCGCGGGGATGACTTCCCCGGGCAGAAACCGTATAGTGGTGATGGGATTCCACATCATGAAGCCCGTTACCCCCATAATGATCGTTCCCCAGACGAAGGCCCAGTACTCCATTTTTTCTTCGAAGGTATACCGCCCCATCTGCGGGTAGGATTTGGCGCGGCCAATGTTATACATAAAAGCCTGCCAGGCGTCCTTCATATCCTGTAAGCTCGGCAACATACCCAGCCGTGTGCGCCGCACGTAGGCTAAATATCCAAAGTAAACGATGTGCCAGACCGTCCCCAGCATCATCACAATGGCCGCGAAGTGATGGACTGTGCGCAGCGCCTCGATACCACCCAAGAAGTTCACGAATGCGATAGAGACTGGTGCGCCAGGGAACTTTTGAGGCAGTCCTGTGAGAGCGAGCGTAATGAACGAAAGCATCATGACCGAATGCTCAACACGCCGTGCAAGCGGGAAGCGGATATAGGTCCGGGTGGGTGTAGTGCTCATTTGCCCGCGGCTCCTTTCGCGCGTGTTCTGGGTACAATAAACCGCCGATAAATGTCGCTCAAGACATACAAGGTCATGCCTCCCAGCACAGCAGGAATGAAGATGGCATAGAACAAGTTAACGAAAAACACCAACGGAAACGCGAAGGGACTGGGCTCATAGTGACTCATCCAGGAGTCAGTGAATGTTTCCGCCGTCGCGTCCGGATGGCATTGCTGGCACTTGACGAGTAAATTATCCTTGAAACGAATGCCCGCGTTAGGGTCGTCCGCGCGAATGATATCGTGTACACCGTGGCAGTCTGTACAGACCGGTTTGTTCGTCGGTTGGTCCGGGTACGTCTCTTCGAACATTTTCACCGTGGTGCCATGGAAATCGGCCACGTACGTATCCAGAACATTAGTCGAGATATCATATTGTCTCATGAGGGTTTCATTGGTATGGCAGGTGGCGCAGAGATAAGGTGTGCTGTTGCGGAACGTGTGGGAAGAAGGATCTTCAATGTTATGGACCCCATGGCAGTCAGTACAGGTGGGGACATGCTGATTACCTTCCTGCGTCAACGCAGCACCGTGAACGCTTTGTGCATATGTTTCGTAGATCGTGTTGTGGCATTGAGCACAGGTCTGTGGGATCAAAAGCCGGGCGCCCTGAAGAAGTTCGCCGGTATCCTCATGCGTAATGCGTGGCTGTGTATGCGGATTATGACAATCTGTGCAGATCGCGGCATTCGTGTTTCCTGCCGCCAGCGCCTCCTGGTGAACACTATCCAGCACATTTTCATATTGCTCTACATGACAGCTCTGGCAGATCAGATATCGCTCCAGCGAAAAATCCCGCGGACTACTGGCCGTTACTTCGGGATGGGGAAAGCCGGTGATATTCGTGTGACAATCCACACAAGCGATGGCCTCCATGCCATGCACGGATGTTGAAAATCTCTCCCCATTGATTGTGATTGGTACAGACTCTCCCCCAATTTCGGCTGTCATTCCCTCCTGCTGGTGACAGGCCAAACAAGTTTCGTCAGCGGGCTGCTCACCTTGAGGCCGAGGTGCAGCCTCCACGGGCGTTACAGGCAGAGTCAGGACGACAAGAAGAAGCAGGGCACCCAATGCCAAACTCGCCAGTCCGAACTGCAATCTGTGAGCCCGAAACCATTTGCTCATTGCATTCTCCTCATTAAAAAGGGGCTAGGTAATTTTCAGATTATACAGTCAAAACACCCACTTCTTTGTGTGGGATAATTGCCCCAATTCTAAGTGGGGTTGTTACCTTCCAAAAGTGTGGAAAATCATAGAAATTGTATGATTATGGGAAAGAATATTTCTGAGGTGTTGGGCAATTTCACAATCATGGACGAATAGGATATATTTGGGGAAATTATGTGACATTTATCTGAGTCCTTCTCAGTCACTATTAATCTCTATATGTAAAATATATGTGCATTAACTCACATTCTTTCTTCTTGTTACTTGGCAGTGGAGGCAGGCATGCAGATCAATAAGTTCGTCATCGGCGGCATACTCATCCTGGGGGCAGTCGTCTTTCTGATCTGGACTTCGACCGCAGCAAACGCCCAATATTTCTTGACGGTTGATGAACTCAATGCAAAGGGACCGGACATCGTGGATAAGAATCTGCGCGTCTCGGGCGCGGTGATCGGTGACTCGATCCAATACGATGCCCAGAATTTGGCCTTGAGCTTTGAAGTTGTCCATGTTCCCGGCGATACCGCCGATATCGAAACCGAAGGGGGGCTGGCCGAGGCGCTGCATCAGGCCGTGATGGATCCATCCCGCGCCCGGATGAAAGTGATTTACGTCGGCCCCAAGCCAGATCTTTTGCGCCACGAGGCGCAGGCTATTATGACAGGTCATCTTGGTGCAGATGGCATATTCTATGCAGAGGAGCTGCTGCTCAAATGCCCAACTCGATACGAAGAGGCCGTGCCAGAGCAGGCCGGATTATAGATAATGCAACCCTAAAGGTCTTTTGGACCTTTAGGGTTTTTTAAGGAGACCTGGATGATCGCGAACCTCGGCTTCAGTGTTTTGTTTATTTCATTCTTAGTTACACTTTATAGCGTCTTCGCGGCGATTTATGGCGAACGCAGGCAAGTGCCTGCGATGGTGGAAAGCGCACGGCGCGCCATGCTGCTGACCTGGCCGCTGCTGACATTGACCGCGGGAATTCTCATCTACCTGCTTGTCAACAATCACTTCGAGCTGCAGTTTGTCTATGAGGTGACCAGCCGCTCGATGCCCACCTATCTCAAAGTGACTGCCTGGTGGGGCGGGCAGGCCGGCTCACTTCTCTTCTGGTCCTGGTTGATGTCGGCCTTCACGTCGCTGGTGACACTGCGCAAGTGGGATCGGGACCGCGAGTTCCTGCCCTGGGTGATCGTCGTTTCCTGCGTCACGATGGCGTTCTTTATCGGGATGAACGTCTTCTTCGAGAACCCATTCGCGCAGCTGTACCAGACCTTCGATGGGGTTGCAGCCCACACGTTCCAGCCGGCCAACAGCATTCTCTTTACCCCGGAAGATGGCCGTGGACTCAATCCGCTCCTTCGCCACCCGGGCATGGTCATTCACCCCCCGATGCTTTATCTTGGCTTTGTTGCCTTCGTCATCCCGTACGCGTTCGCCTTGGCCGCGCTGATCACCGGCCGCACGGACGATCGCTGGATCCGCTTGACACGCCGCTGGACGTTGTGGGCCTGGCTGTTCCTGTCCTTTGGACTCGTCCTGGGCGGGCGCTGGGCATACGATGTGCTTGGCTGGGGCGGCTACTGGGGCTGGGACCCGGTGGAGATCGCGGCCTTCATGCCCTGGCTGACCGGCACCGCGTTCTTACATTCCGTGATGATCCAGGAGAAGCGCGGCATGCTGAAGCACTGGAATATGCTGCTGATTATCCTGACATATTCGCTTGTCATCTTTGGCACCTTCCTGACGCGCTCCGGCGTTTTATCTTCGGTACACTCCTTTGCGCAAAGCGCCATCGGTCCTTTGTTCTTCGCGTTCATTGGACTCTCACTCATTACGTCGGTCGCTCTGCTCATTCATCGCTGGGGCAGTCTGAAATCCGAAACGCAGATGACTTCCCTGCTGTCACGCGAAGCCTTGTTCCTGCTCAACAACCTTCTGTTCATGAGCATCCTTGTCGTGTGTTTCTGGGGCGTGATGTTCCCGCTGATCTCAGAGCTCTTTACAGGACAAAAGGTGACGGTTGGCCCGCCCTTCTATGAGCGTGCAACTGCCCCGCTCTTCGCGGCTTTGATGCTGCTCATGGGCATCGCGCCCCTTTCGGCCTGGGGGCACTCCACCGTCAAAACACTGGGCCGGGCAATCTGGAAACCGATCATTGGAGCACTTGCCATTACCCTTGTGCTCTTCGTAACGTACACGCAAAAGGTCGGGGCGCTGATCGGCTTTTTCCTGATCGCGCTTGTCATTCTCGTCACGATTTATGAGTACTGGCGCGGGGGATACGCCCGTCAGCGGAGCCAGGGCGAAAATATCTTCACCGCGCTGTGGAACCTGACCGGACGCAACCGCCGCCGCTATGGTGGTTACATCATCCATCTCAGTATGATGCTGATGGCCGTCGGTATTCTCGGCATCGAAATTTTCCAGGTGGAGACTCAGGGGACACTTGCCCAGGGCGAATCGCTCTCGCTGGCAAATTATGAACTGAGATATAAGGAAATCGCGCAGTGGGATGACCTGCCGAGCGGCGTGAACTACCGCCGTGCAGTTGTAGATGTATACCAGGACGGTGAATACCTCGGCCAGCTTGCCCCGCGCATCGATTACTACTATGATTCACAACAGAATATGACCATTCCCGGACAGCGTTCGACATTGAAAGATGATCTTTACGTTCTGCTTGTGAACTGGGAACCGGTTGCCGCGACCGGCGCAACCTTCAAGGTTTACGTCAATCCACTAGTCAACTGGCTGTGGCTAGGGAGTCTGCTTTTCCTGGCGGGTATCGTCGTCGCGGCCTGGCCGGAAAAAGAGACGGAGCGGGTGGCCGTACGCGCAAAAGCGCGTGTCCAGCAGCAGACCAGTGCGGCAGATTAAGTTTGTCGTAATTGTATAGGCTGGAGTAAGGAACAGATATGAGAGCAAGATACAGGTCAAGGTTTCTGGAGATTACCGGTTACGGAGTACTGGTCGCAGTCGTGGCTGCTTTGGCCGTTGCACTTCTTGCCCAGACGGTTGCCTTTGCACAGGGCCCTGCCCCAACGGATAACGAAGTCAACCGCATCGCCAAGCAATTGTATTGCCCGGTCTGTGAGAGCACGCCCTTGGATGTGTGTCCTACGGAAGCATGCCGGCAGTGGCGTGAGTTAATCCGTGAAATGCTGGCCGATGGAAGAAACGAAGCAGAGATCAAACAATATTTCGTTGAGCATTACGGCCCCCAGGTGTTGAACGAGCCGCCGAATCGGCTGGCATCCTACCTCGTCCCGGTTGTCGCATTCCTCCTGGGCGCGTTCCTGCTCTTCCGCGGATTCCGGATGTGGCTCAAGCCATCCATCACGGAGGCAGACCCGGCTTCCGCGGCGCCAGTCCGTGATCCGTATATCGCAAAGCTGGAAGAAGAACTGAAGAAACAGAAATAATCAGCCTTGCGCAGGCCGGGGCCTTTCGCAAGGGTCTTGGAGAATGTTTGTTATGACTGAATCAACGATCTCCGCGCCCCGTCGCGGTGTGCCCATCTGGGTGCAAATCATCATCTGGGTTTTTCTGGTTGGCTTACTCGCCGTAGTTGCGGTTGGTCTCAAACGTGCGCAGGAAGGCACGGTCCAGCCAGGTGCAGCGATTGATGATTTCACGTTCACGCTTTTCGAAGGGTACGAATATAACGGGCAGAGTCAGATAAAGCTTTCAGACCTACGCGGCAAAGTGGTGGTCGTCAACTTCTGGGCTTCCTGGTGCAAGCCCTGCGAACAGGAAGCCGCCGATCTACAGGCTGCTTGGGAGGAATATGAGCCGACGGGCCAGGTGGTGTTCATCGGTGCGGATTATGTGGATACTCCCACCCAGGCCAATATCTATCTCAAGAAATTCAACATCACCTATCCCAACGGGGAAGACCGTGATCTGCAGCATGGTCGTCCTCTTTCTCAATACTTCCGGATCAAAGGTGTACCCGAAACATATTTCATCGATCAGGACGGTGTTTTACGGTATGTTAAGGTTGGCCCGTTCTCGTCCATTGAGCAGATCCGTGAACAAATCGATGCATTGCTCAATGTAGAGGGCTGAATGGAACTCACCGCCATTTTCCTTTCACTGGCAGTCCTCATTCTCGTCGGGATGTACCTTTATTCGCCATTCATGGAGCGACAGGCGCGCCGCGTCACCGAAGAGGAACATGACCTCTCCGCTTTGATGGCCGAACGCGACCGTGTCATCAACTCCTTGCAGGAACTCGATTTCGATTTCAAGCTCGGGAAAATTCCGGATGAGGATTATCCTGCCCAACGTGCCTATCTGCTGCAAAAAGGCGCGGATATTTTACGAAAGATCGATGCATTGGCGCCTGCCTCGCACAACGGCCGCGCCGATGGAGAACACGGGGAGGATACAGAAGCGCGCTTGGAAAAGGCTATTGCCGCACGCCGCGCCGACGGCTCCACCTCTAAGCGTGAAGTCTCTGACGATGAGATTGAATCGATGATCGCGGCACGCCGCAGAGGCCGCAACCGTACTGATAAGTCCGCAGGCTTCTGCCCACGGTGCGGAAAGCCGGTGCTGGTCACCGACCGGTTTTGTCCATCATGTGGAAAATCGCTATCATAGTTGACAAGGATGTTCATGAATTTTCGCTTTACCGCTATCATGGTTGCCCTGTTCCCGGTCTTTCTCTCGGCGTGTAACTTTACGCTTGCCGAGGATATCACGCCGCCTCCGAACTACGTCCCGCCGACGCCCGCGCCAACACTCGGACCATTGTATCCCGCCCAGGCGCCGAACACGGAGAACGGCGCGGCCATCTATGCCGAAAAATGTGCTCCGTGCCATGGAGAAACAGGCCTGGGAGATGGGGAACAGGGTATCCAGCTTGGCGTCACGGTCCCGGCATTTGGATTGTCTGAGGTCGCCCGCCCGGCCTCGCTCGCGCAGTGGTACACCGTTGTCACACGCGGCAATATGGAACGCTTCATGCCTCCCTTTACGAGCCTGAGCGACCAGGAACGCTGGGATGTCGTGGCCTATGCAATGACATTCCATCTCTCTCAGGAAGAGATCGAAAGAGGCAAAGAGCTTTTTGAGACGAATTGTTCGAATTGCTCAACGGATTTCTTTCTGGATCCAACAAAGATGGCATCGTTGAGCGAAGTCGAACTGGCGCGGATCATCGAGCAGGGGAACGAAGAAGTCCCGCCATTTGGGTCGAGCTTAAGCGATGAGGAGGTCTGGGCAGTTGCCGCATACCTGCGGACTCTTTCCTTCGATACGGCTCCTATCGTCTCGGCACCCGCCTCGACGGAGGCGCCTGAAATTGCCGCTGTTCCTGAAACCGCAATCGCATCTGACGAGGTGACGCCGGCTGCAGGCGAAGCCACTTCCGTCGCTCGAACAGGAGTCGGCACCGTCAGCGGGTCCGTAGAAAACAGAACGGATGAAGATTTGCCCTCCCGCCTGAAAGTCACCCTGCGCGGCTATGATCATGGGGCTGACCCGAGCTTAGGCCCTCAGGAAGTCTTCTCCCGCGAAGGAACGGTGAACGCGGATGGTTCATTCGTCTTCGAGAGTGTGGAAATGCCTGTCAACCGCATTTTCGTTGCCGAACTGGCGTTTGACGGTACAGATCTACAGTCCGGCTTTGCCATTGCGAAGGAGGGCGATACCAGTCTGAGCCTGCCGCCGATCACACTCTATGACAAGACGGAGGATACCTCGGCACTGGTGATCGATGAGTCGCGTATCTTCTTAGAGTATGAGACAGATACGGTTCAGGTCTTCAATGTATATTCGTTCCGCAATCCGAGTGATGAGACCATCGTAGTGAAACTGGATGAGAATGGCGAAATCCCGTTTATCAAATCTCCCGAGGGAGCGTCCGGGGTTGGTTATGAGACCATGCAGGGCAGCCAGAGTTTTGTGCAAACGGATAATGGATTCGCCATCCCGCCCAGTGAAAGCGCCTACAGCCTGATTGTTTTTGCCTCTCTGCCGAGCTCGAAGAACCTTGATTTTTCCCAGACCTATGTATTACCGGTCACCTCCGTCGCCGTGTTCGTGCCCGAGGGTGTCACAGCCAGAAGCGATCGATTAACCGACCGCGGGGTGCAGGCAATCCAGAACTTCAACTTCCAGATCTACGAGCTGAACGGCGTAGAGGCGGGCGAACAAGTGGAGTTCACTGTTTCCGGTACGCCAAAAGAAGGGACAACCGCTTCAGCCTCCGGCACAGGTTCGAACAGAAATCTCCTCCTCGGCGCGGGGGCCCTCGGCCTGGCGTTAATCCTTGCGGGGGGATGGATCTATTTGCGTGACCGGGATCAAGTGGAAGATGAAGAAGGCGTCGAGGTTGAGAACGATGACTTTGAATCGCCCGAAGATGTGATGGATGCCATCATTGCGCTGGACGATCTGCATCGCGGCAGGAAGATCTCAGATGAGTCCTATCATAAGCGCCGCGCAGAGTTGAAGGAAATTTTGAAAGGGATGATGTAGTATAAGCTTTCGCGTCGAGTGGAGGCGCGAAAGCACCAAAGTCGAGACGGCTTCGTGAAAGGAAATAGATAATAGCACAGGCGCTTCGACTGAGTAGCGTAAAATCTCGGTACGGGCCTGCCCTACTCAATCACCAGGCGTCACGCCGCTCACGAAGTCCCGGTGTTCGTCCGGGAGCGCGATGAAAAATCATGATCACCGTCAAAAAGCTCGTCAAACGATTCGGACTAAAGACCGTCTTGCGCGGCGTGGATTTCGCTGTGCAGCCGGGTGAGTTCGTCGCGCTGCTCGGTCCGAATGGCGCCGGGAAGACGACGTTCCTGCGAATCCTTGCATCGCTGTCGCGCCCGTCGCTGGGTGAGGTCAGCATTGCGGGATACAAGCTCCCACATGAGGCCGCAAAGGTCAGGGCGCGTCTGGGCGTGGTCTCGCATCTGCCTTTGCTTTATGGCGACTTGACCGCGGAGGAAAACCTGCGTTTCTATGCGCGCATGTATAACATCCCAGATATTGAAATAAGAATTAAGGAGGTCCTGGAAATGGTTGGCCTGGATGCACGCCGGCGCGATCTGGTCCGAACGTTTTCCCGCGGCATGCAGCAGCGACTGGCCATCGGCCGCGCGGTTCTCCATGACCCTGACGTGGTCCTCTTCGATGAACCCTATACCGGCCTGGACCAGGATGCCTCCGCGATGCTCGACGAGGTGCTGAAAACGGTCGCCGCGAAGGGACGCACAGTTGTGATGACATCCCACGACCTCGCCCGTGCCGAGGATCTCGCAACCCGATTCGATATCCTTTCGCGCGGCGTGATCTCCGCATCCGCCTCGCACAAGGAATTGAGAAGGACAAACCTGCTCTCATTCTATAAAGAGGCGTTGGCTGGTTAAGATGGTCAATAAAGCGACTGAAATGAAGCCCATCACGGCCAATCGTGTCCAGCCCGCAGGCAGCTTTGTCCGGGCTGTTGGCGCGGTGGTCTGGAAGGACCTGCGCGCGAAATTCCGTTCGCGCGAGCTCTTTTC
>DASTFG010000233.1:0-2929 GCA_035708785.1 Anaerolineales bacterium | reverse complement strand
AGATGGGCTTCATGGGGATCGAGATCCCCGAGGAATATGGCGGCGCAGGTATGGACACCCTTGCTTATGTGCTGGCGCTCGAAGAGATCTGCAAGGCGGATGCAGCGCATGGCGTGATCATGTCCGTGAATAATTCGCTGTACTGCCACGGGATCCTGAAATTTGGCACGGAAGAACAAAAAAAGAGGTTCATCACGCCCGTTGCATCGGGAAAATCGGTCGGCGCGTATTCGCTTACTGAGCCGCAATCCGGTTCGGACGCAGGCACAATGAAGAGCCAGGCGGCGCGCGACGGCGACCATTATGTGCTCAACGGGCGAAAATCCTGGGTGACGAGCGGTCCGGTTGCGGATTACTTTGTCGTCTTTATGATGACCGACCCGGAGAAACGCCACAAAGGCATCAGCGCGTTCCTGGTGGAAGCAGATAGGCAAGGGCTGATCCGGGGCAAGAAGGAGCCCAAGCTCGGCATCCGTGCCTCCGCGACGAGCGAATTAATTTTCGAAGACTGCCGCGTGCCGGCTGCCAATCGTCTCGGCGAAGAAGGAGAAGGATTCAAAATTGCGCTGACCGTACTGGATGCGGGACGGATCGGGATCGCCACACAGGCGCTGGGGATCGCAGAAGCAGCCTACGAAGCTTCGCGTCAATATGCGGTCGAGCGAGAGGCGTTCGGCCAGCCGATCGGCGCGTTCCAGGGTACAGGCTTCAAGATCGCCGATATGAAGACGCGCATCGAGGCATCGCGCCTTTTGATCTATAACGCAGCCATGGCCAAGGAAAAGTCCAAACAGACAGGCGGGCGTTATTCGCTTGAAGCCTCCATGGCAAAATTGTTTGCATCAGAAATGGCGATGTACGTCACACACCAGGCCGTGCAAATTCACGGCGGCATGGGATACAGCAGGGAACTCCCGATCGAGCGCTATTTCCGCGACGCGAAGATCACCGAGATTTATGAAGGTACAAGTGAAATCCAGAGACTGGTCATTTCACGCGGTGAGCTGGGGCTGAAGTAATTCAGAAGATCCTCCATGGGCTCTACATTTTGCTTTTTACTTCCTATCCTTGCACTTGCTGTTGCTCTGGATATCTTTTTCGTCAAAAGTCTCCATCGGTTTCGCAAACTAAAGACAGAAGCGACAGATCAAGATGGAATTCTGAGAGTCAGCAACCGGGATTTGTGGATGCATGCCTTTTTTAAGACTGATAATGCAATCACTAAAAACACCGATGGACAGATTGTAACAGCGCCGCTGTTCACCCAGCGAAGGTTGAGACCCTCTCGCTTGACCGTGTTTGCCCTGGAATGGTTGTTCATCATTCTGCTTGCGTATTTCTATAGCGGCAGTACGCTGTTGAATTTCGATGCGACGAAACTCCAGCAAACCGGCGAACACAACGAGAGCGCAACGCTCCCCCTGCTGGCCGAGATCGGGCTCTGGCGCTACGGAGAGATCCCTCTGTGGAATCCATATATGCTGGCAGGCTTTCCACACGTCGGAGACTTCGTAAATCATTTCTGGAATCCAGTTTCGACCATACCGATTCTGCTCTGGGGCGGCATCAATGGGATGAAGGTTTCGATCTTTCTGTCATTCATTATTGCCGGTCTTGGGCAATGGATGTTTGCCCACGTCATCGGCTTACGGCCTGTTTTCCGTCTCTGGTCAGCGGTTCTTTTTATGCTTTCGGGCGGTCTTGCACTGCTCTGGCGTGTAGGATGGTACGAACTTCTGGTGGGCGCCGCATGGTTCCCGTGGTGTTTCGCATTCTACTGGCGCGCACTTCAGCAACACTCGCTAAAATTTATATTTTTGACAGCTATAGCCATCTTCCTGGTGATCAGCACAGGCGGCGGATATTATCCGGTCTATTTGTTGGTTAGCCTGGTGGTGTTGACCTGCGTTGCACTCATCCGGGTAAGCTCCGGTGAGCGACTCAACCGAATCCGTACCGCCGCCTCTATCGCTGTAGTCAGTGCAGCGCTGAGCGCGGTCGTCATCCTGCCATATCTGCATGGCTTCCGTTATACCGTTCGAGATGCCGCCCCGGACACCTTCCAGCATTTTTCCCAGCCTATCCACTACGGATTGATCAATTACATCGTTCACACTCCAGACTGGTTCCGAGCTAACATCCTGGGGACGGCCTCCGGCTGGAACTGGTTCTACATCGGCTGGCTGCCCATCGCTGCCCTGGCATTTATACCGCTGGCAGTCAGCCGGTCAACGCGCTTGCGCTGGCGCATGCTCACCAGCGGTCTTCTGTTCCTAGTGCTGATTATGTGGTTCGCAAACCAGTTTTCACCTTTCAAGCAGGTCTACGAGTGGATCCCATTCCTTTACACATTCAGGTTTCCTAACCGTCTGCTGATCATTGCCACCTCTCCTCTGCTCATCCTATCGGCCCAGGCACTGGAATATGCTTATCGACTGAGCAGAGCAGGCGTAAGAAACTTCAAGCTGGTGCACACGCCGTCCGGAAAGAAGCCAAGCAATTTTGCTGTTCATTACCTTGTGGCAGCACTTTGGATTGTCGGATTGGCTACGACCACGAGAGGCGTATATGAAGTTAATCAGCAATTTGCATTCATCGATCAAGTTCTGAACCCAAAACCCTTTGCCGTTCTGCAATGGTTGAAAAATTACGATCCCTCGACCTACTATGTCAACATCGGCGGTGGAGTAATCTACTGGGATTGGACACCCGCTGCCTATACGCTTGAGATGCCGGTCCTCAACTTTCAGTACAACCGCCATCTTCGGAGCCAGGATCTACAACGCAGGCCAAGTTCACCTTTTCTTGCGAGAGCGAAATATCAGATCTCGCTTCCCGATCAGCCCTTTCCGGGAAACGCACAGCAGCTCCGAGAATTCGAGGGCGTATTGGTATGGTACATCCCGGATACTCTTCCCTACGCATTCAG
>DASTFG010000232.1:0-11069 GCA_035708785.1 Anaerolineales bacterium | reverse complement strand
GGTCGAGCATGAGGCAGGTTTTGTTCATTTGCCCGCGTTGTCAGACTTCACTCGAACGGCGTACCTCTGACAGGCTCACTTGTCCGCAGGACGGACTGGAATTCTGGAAGAAAGATGGCATCTGGCGCTTCCTTCTGCCTGAGACCGAAGCCCACTATGCCCGTTTCATCGCGGACTATGAAGCCATCCGGCGTTATGAGCAGCGGGGCAGTCCGTCTGCGAACTATTACCGCGCCCTGCCTCACAGGGATCTTAGCGGTCATTACCGGGATGACTGGCGCATTCGCGCTCGCAGTTTCAACGCTCTCGTGAGATATGTGCTTACGCCTCTCCAGAACCGGTTGGAGCGTGCTATGAAAATCCTCGACTTGGGCGCCGGCAACGGCTGGCTCTCCAACCGGCTGTCGGAGCAGGGTGACCGAGTCATTGCCGTGGATCTACTGGTTAATGAACAGGATGGGCTAGGGGCATGGAAGTATTACGAACATAGCTTTATTCCGGTACAGGCACAATTCGATCATCTGCCAATTATGAGCGGTTTTGCCGACACGGTCATCTTCAACGCCTCGTTACACTACGCCGAAGATTACACCAGGACGGTCAAAGAGGCGCTGCGCGTGCTATCCAATCAAGGTTGGCTCGTGATCATGGATTCACCCGTATACAGGCACAGCACTTCCGGAGATCAAATGGTGGAGGAGCGTAAAAGGGATTTCTTGGCACGCTATGGCTTTGCCTCTGATTCTTTGGAGAGCGAGAACTATCTGACTTATACGCGGCTGAACGAATTGGCAAGTGAGTTGGGCCTCACCTGGAAATTCATCACCCCCTTCTATGGTCTACGATGGGCCATCCGTCCCTGGCTGGCGTTGCTGTTGCGCCAGCGTGAGCCGGCGAAGTTCCATGTGATTGCCGGGAGCAGAAAATAGGCTGATCGGGGACGTTTCACGGAGTTGCCGCAGGAGAAGGTGTATATGTAAAAGTGGGGGTAGCAGTGGATACCGGTGTCGGCGTCTGCGTCGGAACCGAATAGACAATATTCAGCTTTGGCAGTCGACCAGCCGTCCCGTCTTCTTTTGAGGCATAGGAAATGATGTGGTTGGGGCCGGTGGAGTAAAGCATCAAACCGTAATTGTCAAATGTGCCATTTACCCAGGCCCGTACGAGGCTTGTGATGTCCATGGTCAGCATGCAGTTGTTTTGGTCCGGTATGAAACTGAAATAGGCAATGCTGCTGTCGAAGTTCCCGCCGGGCGTGGACCAGGAATTCCAGGTCACAGTGCTTTCGCTCCAGTCCGAAGCGACGCGGTAGATATATGTTGTCTGACCGGATTTGTTTCCCTGCTCATACAAATATAAAGTTGCACTCATCACGGTGCTCTTGGTCGGAATGGAACCCAGATCAAACTTTACCAGCCCTCGACGGTCCGCGCTGTTGTCGGGACGAACCTCGAATTTGCTGTCGCTGCCATAGTTGCTGGTGGGCGAGCTCGCATTGATATAGGAATCATCCGATGGCAGCAGTCCGTTCGGTGTGCCGCTGTAACAGGCGGGTAGACCTGGGGTAGGAGAAGCCGACGGGGTATAGGTGAGCGTCGGTGTAAAAGTGAATGTGGGTAGCGGGGCCGTTGTCGGGGTGGAAGTGCTCGTAGCAGTCGACGTGAAAGTTGGTGTCGGAGTAGAGGTCGTCGTGTCAGTCGGCGTCATAGTGGGCGAAAGGGACGGTGTCAGTGTAGCGGTATGAGAGGCCGTGGGGGTATCGGTAGGCGTGGGTGTCAGAGTTGCCGTCGCTGTATCGGTTGCGCTGGGTGTCGGAATAAAGGTAAGAGTCACGGTGGCTGTGGCAGTCGGTGTTTCAGTAAACGTTGCTGTCGGTGTACTACTTGGAAATGGAATGGCTGTGCCGGTTGCTGCAGGAGTGAACGTAGGCGTACCGGCAAACGCGGAAGTCGGCGTGAATGTGACTGTTGCTGAGGCCGTAGGGATAGCCGTGCTTGTCGATGAGGCTGCAACAGTCGCCGTATCAGCAGGCGTAATGGTAGATATGAATGTCACCGTAGCGCTAAGCGTTGGGGTAATCGTAGGAGTGGGCGTTTCAATGAACGTTGATGTGGGCGTATGGCTGGCTGTCGGCGTAGCAGTGGCAGAATCAGTCTGCGTCGAGGTCGGTGTGTAGGTAGGTGTCGAGGTAAAGGTAGCCGTATCCGTTGCAGTCGGCGTAACTGTCGGTGTGATCGTTGGCGTCAGCGTACGAGTCGCCGTCGCGGTACGGGTGAGGGTAGCAGTGCGGGATGGAGTAGGGGTCCTGGTCGCCGGCCTGGGAGTTTTCGTTGAGGTTGCCGAAGCGGAAGAAGATCGGACTGTGGGCGTAGCGGATGGAGATCGAGTCGCAGTCGTGGTCGGAGCGATGGAGACGACTTTCGTGGCAGAGGTCAGAGGCTGCGTCGGGGCCTGCAAGCCCAAATTAGTTACGGTCGTCTTCGCATAGCGATAATCGGGCGTCATTGTCGGTACGGGTGACAGAAGAGCCGCCTGGAGCGTCCCGACCCGGTCCTGCGGACTGCCGGTCGCCGGCATGTCGGAGATGATCTCAATCAGGATCTTCTCATCGATGGGAGGAATTTGCCGCGGGCGTGGATCACCGCTGTAATCTGCCTCTGATTCCGCGCGAATCGAGATAGGCAGGCTTTCCAGCCCTCTTGCCTCCGCATTCATCAGGTTGGAATTCATCAATTGGAGAAGGAATAGAACCAATGAAAGACTCAGGAGAAGTGCCGCGATCCTGAACATGCGCCGGGAATCGCTCTCGGTTCTTTGTCGAGCGCCTGCTGGAAACCTCACACGACTCTTGCTCATAATTCCCCTACGGGACCAGACCCGGCAGTGAGACAAAAACGTCTACCACCTTCGGGTCGAAATGACTTCCGCTTTGACTTTTCAGGAATTCGATTACTTCTTCCGCAGGCAGGGCCTTTCGGTAGGGACGGTCACTGGTCAGCGCGTCCCACACATCAACGATCGCGAAGATTCTTGCCGAGATCGGGATATCCTCACCCCTCAGGCCGCACGGATAGCCAGTACCATCCCATTTCTCGTGATGGCAATAAGGGATTTCCAGCGCCACATGCAGATAATCGATCTGCCTCAACATCTCGTAGGCATCCCGAGGATGCTTCTGGATGATCCGGCGCTCCTCCTCATCGAGAGGACCCTCCTTGCGCAATATGGCATCTGGCGTACCCATCTTGCCGATATCGTGCAGCAGCGCGCCCCTGCGGATATTGACCAGGTCCTCTCCCTGGATTCCCATCGCCTCTGCCAGCCGGACAGTGAGCCGAGTGACACGCTCTGAGTGTCCCTCCGTTTCCTTGTCCCGCAGTTCCAGTGCCTTCGCCCAGCCCTCGAGTGTCTCGTCGTAGGATTTAATCAATTCCTTCTGCGACCGGTTCAGGCTTTCCACCATCGCATTGAACGATTCGGTCAGAACGGAGATCTCATCGTTGGACTGCGCCGGAACTTGTATGTCCAGGTTGCCCTCGCTTACCCTCACTGAAGCCTGCACCAGCTGCAGCAGCGGGCGCGTGATTGTATTCGCCAGATTGATCCCCACGAGGATGATCAAAAAGTTGGCCGCGGCGACCAGCAGAAAAATTCGCCACCGCGAACTCTCTGAGGCCTGTACCACTGCGTTCTGACTGAGCGCAACACCCAGCACCCCCAGTTCCTGCTCCCCACGTACTTCCCAGGAGCCCAGGATCTCTGCGTACGAAATGTTGGAGGCATCGAAGTTGCGCTGTCTGGAGAGGTCTCGTTTTGAGCTGCTGATGTCTTTGTAGGAAACCGTCTGTTCGACCTCCTGAGGCGTCAGGTCATGGGGGAAGGGAAGTGTGCTGTAGAGCACCTTTCCCGATTTATCATAAAAACTGATCTGTGCAAATGTCTTGACGCGCATATCCGCGGCGAGTGTTCCCAGGGATTTCCCCACCAGCACTGCACCGGTCAGCCTGCCGTCTGGGCTGTAAACGGGACCCGAAACATACAGGAAGTCTCCGGCATCTGTCCTGACCAATCCGGCAAGCTTATCCCCTCTGCCATCGCTCCTGCGCTTCAGAACAGTTCGAACCATCTCAAGACCGCTAAAAGCCGTCTGTGCACCGCTAGTGACTTCATAATCCTCGGGATTCCCGCCCGGGCGGTGACGGATAGATAATACATGGTTCGCGTTGAGATCGAGGAGCTCTACCGCTTCCTGCTGGTCGTTGGCGATGATGCCGAGCGTGAGAGACCTGAGCGCCTCCGCATCGCTTGAGAGAATGCCGGAAGGCACCCCTTCTGCATTCGCTAACAGCCGCTGCGTTTCCAATAAACGCGCTTCGTGGCCGACCATCAGCTCGGAGGAAATTTTCCCCGCCTCGAACAATTGCTTGGTGAAACGCTCCTCCACATTTTCGACGACGAGCCGCGTAATGAGGTAGGCGGCAGCCACGGCCATAATCAGGGAAAGAACCAGATAAGGAATCGTGATCTTGATGCGGATTGGGACTCGCACAGGAGGCAGCGCTTTTTGTGGAGCAGAGGCAACGGTGATCTCGGTCATTGTTCTCTTATTTTCAAGACGTATTGCATGAGTAAGGGTTAACAGATTCTGCGAACAGGCCCTTACAGTCTTGATAATTACAAGCTTTTATGAAGTATATGTGGTCCGGTCAGAAACAGAGTTATCATCTTGGTAAGGCAATGATCCTGCAAGATTGTTCATGCAGAAAAACGACGCCCGGCAAGCAACTCGCTTGCCGGGCGTTGTATCCACGTAATCTCAGATTGATGACTATTCTTCCATCATGCTGAGGAACTGTTCCACTGCCTTTGGATCGAAATGGCGTCCGGCCTGGGCGCGAATATACTCTCTCACTTCTACCTCACCCCATGCGCTGCGGTAGGGCCGGTCCGAGCGCAGCGCATCCCAGACATCGACAACTGCGAACAGGCGGGCAGCCAGCGGGATTTCCTCTCCCTTGAGCCCGCGCGGGTAACCGCTGCCATCCCATTTCTCATGGTGCGCGTAAGGGATGTCCAGTGCAGGCGCGAGGAAGTGAATTGGCTTGAGCAGATCATACGCGTATTGCGGGTGTGTGCGCATGCGCGCCCATTCCTCCTCGGTTAATTCTCCGGTCTTGAGCAGGATATGATCGGGCACGCCCATCTTGCCGATATCGTGCAGCAGCGCGCCCCGGCGGATATGCACCAGTTGCTCTTCCGGCAGGCCAGCGTTCCGGGCCAGCCGGAGCATCATGTCTGTTACGCGTCGCGTATGACCCTCGGTTTCCCGGTCCCGCAGATCGAGCGCGCGTGACCAGCCTTCAATTGTGGCGTCGTATGCCTGGGAGAGCTCACGGTTGGATTCCTGCAAGTTCGCGAATAGCTGCGCGTTCTCGATCGCGATGGCTGCCTGTCCGGCCAACGTATTGAGATAATCCAGCCAATCAGGATACGGGTACAAGGGGCTGCGGTTGAAGATCTCGAGAACACTCTTGTCATGATCCTTAAGGATGAGCGGCACGCCCATATAACTGACAAACCCCTCCCCGGACAGCAGCGCGGCCCGAGCCGTGTCATCGGGATGCTGCCCGAGATTCTCGATCTGGATCAGGCGGCCCTGAGCCGCGGCGCGGCCTGCGTGGCCCTCTCCAAGGCGGACGCGTGTGGCTTCAACCGACCTGCCGCGGAAACCCCGCCCGGCGGCATACTCGAGCCGATCTCCCTCCGGATTCATGCGCAGGATGTCTGCCGCGTCGACCTGGAGCTGCGAAATCACCTGGGCGAGCACCACATCCAGTGTGGAGCGCAGATCGAAGCTGGAAATGATCGCCTGATCGATTTTCCTGAGCGCGGTGAGGCGCTCGAGCTGCTGGCGGATCTGGATCTCGGCTAGCTTGCGCTCGGTAATATCCTGCGCGGTTCCGATGAAGAGTGAGGGCTTGCCCTCCAGGTCGAACTTGATGGCACCTCTGCAGCGGATATAGCGCAGCTCACTGTTCTTGTGAAAAACACGGATATCGAGCTCCCGCACCGGCCTACCTCTTGTGATCTCTTCCATCCAGGTGGCCAGCCTCGCGCGGTCCAGTGAGTAGATGAGACTCAAAAACCCCACCCGGTTTTGCGGGAACTCCTCCGGGGCAACATCAAACAGGCGATACATTTCATCGGAGAAGAACAGGGTATCGGTGAGAATGTCATAACTCCAGCTGCCGAGCTGGCCAATCCGCTGGGCTTCGAATAAGAGCTGTTCTTTTTCCCGCAGTGCCTCTTCTGCCCGCCTGCGCTCACGGCGCGACCTGGCCTCTCGTAGCTCGCGCTCGACAGCCGGGCCCAGCCGCGCAAACTTCCCCTTGATGAGAAAGTCATTGGCGCCGGCTTTCAGCGCAGACACGGCCGTGTCCTCGCCGATCGTGCCGGAGATGATGATAAATGGCAGATCCAGGCGGCTGGCTTTGAGCACTTCCAGCGCCTTCGGGGCGCTAAACCGGGGCATGCTGTAATCACTCAGGATCAGATCCCAGGCTTTCTCCAGGAGCAGTGTCTGCATGGCTTCAGCCGTTTCGATGCGCTCGTACTCCACATCGTAGCCGCTGCGCCGGAGCTCTCGCAGGAGCAGCTCGGTATCGGCCTCCGAGTCTTCAATGATCAGGACGCGCAGAGGTCTGCCCATGATCCACTCATCACTCTGAGGGCGGCTGCTTGGCTTCGACCAGAAGGATCATCCGATATATTCTGCCCTGTTCTCGTCGGGCAGGGAGACGATGCCGTACCGCTGCTGCAGCCAGCGCGGCGGCAGATAGGCCATCAGGATCGTCAGCGCGGCGACCAGACCGATCAGCCGGCTGACAAGCTGCCACCAGTCCTCATCCGCCAGCCCCCCCGCCAGGGCAAAAAAAGGACTAAGGAACCAGATGATGATGCTCCAGGATACCAGTAGCGTGCGATACTTCTGTGTTGCTTCCGTCACCTGGAAATAAAGGAAAAAGTACGCAAGGCCGCCGAGAATCTGCGGCAGCAGGAGCATGAAGATGAGCAACGTGTAAAACGGCCCTGTCAGTTGGGCACGGTAGCTCAGCGCGGTCCGCCAGCGGTCCACATCGATATTCTCGGGGGCACTGGCGGTCACGTAGTAAACAAGGAGGGTGTAAAAGATGAAGTAGAACACAGCCAGGGGCACCAGCAGCGAGCGGTTCCCGGTGAAGAGATAGACCAGGTAATATAGCAGTCCCCACAACGCAACGCAGAGGACCAGCACGTTGATATAGGTCGCGGTGACATACAGCGGAAGGTTCGTCAACCCCCAGGCGCCGAACATGTTGAGCATGCCGCTGATCAGCGTGGTGCCCGCCAGCCCAAACCACCAGACCGTAAAAGACTGCCAGGCCAGCCTGGCGTTCGCAGAGGAAACGACGCGTTTGCCCAGCCGCCAGCCGACGTACAGATAGATGGCGGCGGCAAGCAGAGCGAAGAATGCGCTGAAATATAAGGTCGATTGGATCGTCATCTTGGGGCCTCGATCATATGATTTCCCGTGCGCGTTTGATAATGGAATCCTCTTCCCCTGGCGTGATCTTGAGCTTGCGGCCCTCCAGAGAGGGCAGGGTAAAGAAGAACGTTGCACCTTTGCCGGGCGAGCTCTCCGCCCAGATATTACCTCCATGCCGGCGAATGATGCGCTGGACGGTGGCCAGGCCGATCCCCGTGCCTGGATATTCATCGCCGGAATGCAAGCGCTGGAATGCGCCGAACAATTTATTGGCGAACGCCATGTCGAAGCCGGCGCCGTTATCACGCACAAAAAAGATACGCTCTCCAGATTCTTCATCCCGCGCTCCGACTTCGATGTAAGCATCGGTTCGCCTGGAGGTGAATTTCCAGGCATTATTGATCAGGTTCTCAAGCACAATCCGGAGCAGGTCCGGGTCACCCTTTGCTGAAAGGTCTGCCGCGATCAGAACGCTGACCTGCCTTTCAGGCTGCGTTTGCTTCAGGTTGGCGGCGATATTCTGTGCCAGGGCGCTCAGGTTCACAAACTTCGTCTGCATTGGGGCACGCGTGACGCGTGAGAGGCCCAGCAAGTCATCGATCAATTGCGCCATGCGCTGGGCACCCGCCCGGATGCGCATCAGATACGTCTGGCCCTCGTCCGGCAGCTGGTCGGCGTAGTCTTCCAGGAGCGCCTGGCTAAAGCCATCGATGCTGCGGAGAGGTGCGCGCAGGTCATGCGAAACGGAATAACTGAAGGCCTCCAACTCCTTGACCGTCGTTTCTAGCTGAATAGCACGTTCCTGCAGGGTAATATTCAGGTCTTTGATCTTGTC
Organism: Anaerolineales bacterium; assembly: GCA_035708785.1. GTDB lineage: Bacteria > Chloroflexota > Anaerolineae > Anaerolineales > Villigracilaceae > Defluviilinea. Next base: position 2,709 of record DASTFG010000232.1, on the reverse strand, counting down.
CTCGGCCATCTTGCGCTCCGTCACGTCCCGGATCGCAGCCGTCACAAGGATGCCGTCCCGGGTTCTCAACGGGCTGAGGCTGATCTCTACCGGGAATTCGCTGCCATCCCGCCGCAGCCCATACAGGCTGAGGCCACTCCCCATGGGCCGCACCCGGGGCTCGCCGAAGAAAACCTTGCGGTGTTCGGGGTGGATGTTGCGGAAGCGTCCGGGGATTAGCACCTCGACCGACTTGCCCAGAATATCGGCGCGCTCATAGCCGAAAAGTTTTTCCGTCTGTGTGTTGACAAGCTGGACGATGCCCTCACCGTTCACAACCACAACGGCATCGGGCGCGGATTCGAGCAGGCCACGAAACCTCTCATCGGCGCCGCTGCGATCGACGCTTTCGCGCCTCGTTTTCTCTTCTGGGTCTGCGAATTGTTCTCTCCCCTGGAGATAACCTTCGCCCATGGCCCGCAGGATGATCCCGGTAAACGTGTTTCCGCCGTGGATCGCGGAAAGCAATTGCTCGGCTGAGTGGCCATACGCTTCCAGCAAGTATGGCGCCATCTGTTTCTGAAAAGCGGCCAGGGATTCAATCCATGCGCCAAAGCTCGGGTCGGTCTGGGTGTGTCGAGCTCCCTGCCTCTGCAGAGCGTCCAGGTAGGGCTCCCATTCCCCCCGGTAAATCGCAGCGCGCTGCAGCTCGGCGGCTGATTCCGGCCCCTCACTCCGCAAAATGAATTCCAATTCCGATCCGACGCTTCCTGTGCGGACCAACTCCGCCCGAATCTCTTCACGGTGTGACTCATAGACCTTCCAGAAATCCTGCAACCCCTTAATTTCATCAGGATTGAGCCTGGGAAGCGGGACTTTCCTTGAGGAATTAGCTGGTTTCATAGATTATCCAATTCAGACTGAGACGCGCCATGAGGATTCACTGGCTGCAATGCTGCATTGTAATTCTAAATGGGGGTAGGCTGCAAATCGGACTGCAACAGTCCGTTTTGCGAAGATATGACGATGTGTGGCGCTGGCGGCTATTATACGAGGGATGCGGAAGGTCGTGCCACTATACCAGAATCTGGAGAAAACTCTCGACGACCCTGGGGTCGAAATGGCGTCCGGCCTGGGCGCAGATGTATCCTTTGGTCTTTTCGATCGTCCAGGCCGGGCGGTAGGGACGGTCGGAACGCAGCGCATCCCAGACGTCCACGACCGCAAACAGACGGGCGGCCAGCGGGATCTCCTCGCCCTTGAGCCTGCGCGGGTAGCCTGTACCGTCCCACTTCTCGTGGTGGCAGTAAGGGATATCGAGCGCGGGGGTGAGGAAATGGATCGGCTCGAGCAGATCGTATGCATACTGGGCATGGCTGCGCATGATCGTCCATTCTTCAGCTGTTAGCGCGCCCCGTTTCAGGAGGATATGGTCCGGCACGCCCATCTTGCCGATATCGTGCAGGAGCGCGCCCCAGCGAATATACAGCAGCTGCTCTTCGGGAAGGCCAAATTTACGCGCCAGCGCGAGTGTCATCTCCGTGACCCGGCGAGTGTGGCCCTCAGTTTCCTTATCCCTTAGGTCCAGCGCACGTGACCATCCTTCGATGGTGGCATCGTATGCCTGGGAGAGCTCCCTGTTGGAACGCGCAAGGTTTTCCAACAGCGCAGTATTCTCGATCGCGATGGCCGCCTGCCCTGCCATCGTATTGAGGAAATCCAGCCATTCCGAATAGGGCTGGAGCGGCGTGCGGTGGAAAATCTCCAGCAGGCCCTGGATCTTCCCCTTCACAAGCAGTGGTACACCAAAGTAGCATTCAAAACCCTCGCTGGCGCCCAGGGGAGTGAGCAGCCGGGGATCGGGCTTGTTCTTCAGGCTCTGGACATGGATAGGGCGGCGCTCTCGAACTGCCTGGCTCTCGGCCAGGCGCAAGGGAACCAACTCGAGCGTACTGGTGCGGAATCCGCGGCCGGCTGCGTACGAAAATACCTGCCTGTCCGCGTCCAGGAGCAGGATGTCTGCCGCATCCACATGCAGCTGTGAGACCAGCTGCGAGAGCAGAACATCCAGAGTCACATGGATATCGAAGCTGGAGGAGATCGCCTGATCCACCTTACGAAGGGCGGTCAGACGCTCGATCTGCTGGCGGATCTGGATCTCGGCCAGCTTGCGTTCCGTCACATCTTGGGCCGTCCCGATGAAACTGGCCGGCCTGCCGGCCTTATCGAATTCCACCGCACCGCGGCAGCGGATGTAGTGCAGCTCGCCGTTTTTATGGAAAACAAGAAACTCGACCTCTTTTGCCTGTCCACGGACTCTGATGTCTTCCATCCATCTTGCAACCATGGGGCGGTCCGAGGTATCAACGGCTTCCAGGAATGCTGCGCTGTCGTGCCTGAATCCCTCCGGCGAGACGTCTAGCAGGCGATACATCTCCTCAGAGTACTGCAGAGCATCCCGGGCGATATCGTAGCGCCAGCTGCCGATATGCCCGATGCGCTGCGCTTCAGACAAGAGCTGCTCTTTCTCCTGCAAGGCCATCTGGACTTGCTTGAGATGGCTGATATCGTTCGAAACCCCGATCATACCGGTCAAATTTCCAGCCGAGTCCAGGAATGGCGAATTGGAGATGAACGCTGGAAACGCGCTGCCATCCTTCCGCTTGACCATGAATTCCCCGCTCCAGGACTTCCCTTCGGCCAGGTGCTCCATGATTTTCTGCGCCTGTT
>DASTFG010000231.1:0-3809 GCA_035708785.1 Anaerolineales bacterium | reverse complement strand
TGCCAACACGGCATCAAACCCTCCGTAACACGCTGGAGTGGAGTTATGACCTGTTGAATCAGGATGAGAAGGTTTTATACGCCCGCCTGAGTGTATTCGTTGGCGGATTTACACTGGAGGCCGCCGAAGCGGTATGTAATCAAGATGGCAAGCTCGATGTTCTCGAAAGTCTTACGGCGCTGGTCAATAACAGCCTGTTACGGCAGGATGAAACTGCCGGCGGCGAGCCGCGCTTCGGGATGCTTGAGACCATCCGCGCCCACGCCCTGGAACGACTTGCAGATCGCGGTGAAATGGATGTTTTGCGAGCACAGCATGCCGGGTATTTCGCGAGCCTGATCGCCAACCATGCTCTCCTCGAGCTCTACTCTGCAAAAGCTCTCTACTGGCTGGACTGGCTCGAACGTGAACACGACAATGTTCGAGCCACATTGAACTGGTATCTGGCCGATCGAGACAGCGCCGAGCTACTGGCCACACTTGTCTTTGCGCTGACCTGGTTCTGGTATCGGCGCGGCTACTTTAGTGAGGGTCGCCTGTGGGCAGAACGTGCCTTGGCCTCTCCAGCCTTGAAGACCGCCGGTCCCGCCTATGCGTTGGCACTTGTATCCAACGGACTGCTGGCGATATGGCAGGGCGAGCAACAGATCGGATTGGCGCATCTTCAAGAAAGCCTGGCAATCTGGCAGCAGCTGGAAGATAAACAATGGCTGGCTCCTACATTCCTGGCGAACGGCATCGCCTTAATCAACATGGGTCGGGATAGCGCGGCACTGCCTTTGCTGGAGAAAGCCCGAGCTATATTCGAAGAAGCGAACCAGCCTTATTTCTATGTCTTTACACTGGTACATCTCGGGAATGCCGAACTTGGTCTTGGGAACCCGGATCAGGCGCGCGCCTGGCTCGAAAAGGCACAAGCCGAAGCCCGCCCCATCGGCGATAGCTGGCTCCTGTCATTCGCCCTGAACAACCTTGGCGAGGTCGCCCGCACACTGGGCCAGTATGATCGAGCGCGAACCTATTACGAACAGAGCGAGTCCCTTTTGCGCAGCATAGACGACAAGGGTGACCTGGCCCGGCTCATCCACACGCTGGGATATATCGCCCAATATGAAGAAGATTTCGGGCTTGCAGAATCCCAGTTTCGGAAAAGCCTGACGCTGTTCCGACGCCTGGGCAATCGGCGGGGAATCGCCGAATGTCTGGCTGGGTTGGCTGGCTTGAAAGCGCGGCAGGGACAAATCGAATGGGGAGCGATCATGCTCAGCGCGGCGGAGTCCGTTTTGAAGATCACAGGCGGCGCCTGGTGGCCCGCCGACCGTGTGGAGGTGGAACGGAATCGTGAGATGCTGCGGGTCGCACTGCCCGCTGATGAATTTGAAAAAGCAACGAAGACAGGCGAGGCAATGAATATGGATCAAGCCATCGCCTTCGCATCCAATGAAACATAGTCGCGCCCATTCTTGGGCTTCTACGGGGGGATTTAAGAAGATGTCCGTCGATGAATTCTATTGCACCAGTGACGAGAATAATGGAAGAGATTGCATGACTGGTGGTATCATCATCTTATGACCACAGCCACCGCTCAAGCCCTCGCGAATATCGCCTTTATCAAATACCGGGAACTTTTCCAGATCTTTAGGCGAGGCGCTACTTCATTTTTCCAAATTCTGATGTCAGTTTTGCTTGTTGCTATACCTGCGTAACGCCCTAACGCATTCACTTTTCCCTCGAATCAAACCCTAACATAGACAAAAACCGCTCAACATCCTCTGTTGGCGGTTTCCGGGAAATTGATGCCCCCACGGAGATTCGAACTCCGGTTTTAGCCTTGAAAGGGCTGCGTCCTGGTCCACTAGACGATGGGGGCAGATGAGCGGGCGGATTTTATCATCCCCTGATGTAATTGGTCAAGCATTTCCCCTATTTTTCTTCTTTTACGCGTTGGTTGAGGAGTGCCAAGAGATCGATTTGCTCACGGTTGAAGAGAATGCCCGGACTCTGTACCTTGAGGTTGGGGATCAGGATCGCTGTCAGGGTGGCTTCGAACAATGGGATGAAGTTCCGTGCCTTCTCTGCGATCAGGGCGCTGAAATCGAAACGGCCTGCAACTTCAAGCTTCCCTTCGATCTCATAGACGTGCGTAGTCAGGCGTGCAGGCAGCGCCGAGACGCTGGAGTACCCGCCGCGTACGTGTGCGCCGGGGCCAAGGTCTTCTCGCCGAGCGGCGCACAGGGCAAAGATCTGCGATTTGACCAGACGGACGACCTCGAAATGGTCCACCAGCTTTGTCGGCATATGGATGCGGGCCAGGCGGGCGTCATGGACTTCCAGATTCGATTTAGTGATGTCGTTGAGAACTCCCATTAAGCCGTTGGTGGAAACCATGACCTTCCCAACCACACGGTACCCGGATGTGTATACGTCGGCGGGAAGGAAACGGTAGGTGCGTGGGCCTGATTCCATGAGGGTCACCTTGAAGAGAGTGACGGTCAATCAAGCGGTGGGCGAGGCATGTTTCGTTTGGGGGAATCGGGCCGCGGACGGCGTTTGACCCGGCGCGTGGGTTCACCGGCATTCGGACTGAGCAGCATCGTCAACCAGGAGATGGCACGCTCATCATACTCACGTTTGCCACACATATCACAGACCCAGGCCGGGAAGTTTGGGACGGTGATCAATTCTTCCCCCAACCAGGTGAAATAAGTGAGGTGGCGCAAGCGCATGACCCCCGCAGCGCATTCACGGCATTGAGGGGCATCAGGAGTGAACAGGGGATGAGGCTGGGTCATGTTGAGTCCTTTGGTTAATGCGCAGCGGAGGCTTCCGTGGCCTGATCGATCAACTGCCACTGAGTGGGTGGCCAGTAGATCAATATAGCCCGGCCAACCACGTTCTGCATGGGCAGGAGGCCCCACTCGTGTGAGTCCTTCGATTCGTTGCGATTATCGCCAAGCACAAATAACTGTCCCTCCGGCACTTCCCAGGTGCCATCGTAAATCGGCGGAGCTGCGATATAAGGTTCGTCCAGAGGCATACCGTTGACCATCACTTTTCCACCCTGCACGGAAATGGTCTCACCCGGCAGGCCGATGACGCGTTTGATCAAATCCTGCTTGGGGTCCATGGGAAAGCTGAACACCACAATGTCGCCGCGCGCCGGGCTGCCTAGCTTGTACGCCAGTCGATTCACCAGGATGTATTCGCCGTCCTGGAGGGTGGGGTTCATGCTGAAGCCATCCACGCGGACACGGACCGAGACCGCGTTGATCCCAAAATATAGAACGACCGCGAGGATGAGCGTTTCGAGGATGTCCAGCACGATCCGTTTTAGGCTGCCTGTTTTATCCTTATCTGCATCGGGCTGAAACTGGGGTTCGGGTTGAATTGTTTCCAAATCTTATCTATCTCCGTGAAAAATTATACTGCCTTTTGTCAAGACTCTGCTAACCCTTAAGGTTGAATTTAGATTGCAGGTTCCTTTCATGCTCTGCCCAATGGTGGATGAATGCAACCTGTTCCTGAGTTTCCGGGGAACGCGTGTGATAGCGGCTCTTGGGAACCGTTCTCCACCACTCGGCAAGCTGGTTCAATGCTTCCTTGCCCGTTTTGCCGTGCCGGACGAGGTAACAGCCTACGGTAGTGCCCGTGCGTCCGATCCCGCCCCAGCAGTGCAGGTATACCTTGTGTCCTGCCTGTAGGCCCGCCTCGATCCTGTTCAAAATGGATTGCATCTCTTGAGGGGTGGGCCGGCCGAAGTCGCCGATCGGAAAGCGCTCATAGGTTACTTTGACTTCATAAACCCTGGC
>DASTFG010000230.1:0-6668 GCA_035708785.1 Anaerolineales bacterium | reverse complement strand
CAAGCCGAGGTAGGCTCCACGTTTGGAGCGGCCGGGTCGCTGGCCGTTCTGATGATCTGGATCTATTACTCATCCCAGATATTGTTCCTGGGCGCGGAATTTACTCAGGTGTTTACCAAAAGATCCGGTGTACGGCCTCCACCCGAAGAGCATGCAGTCGGGGTAAAACGGACGAAACAAATCTCGACGGCAGGATCAGCCAAACCCTGATTGATCCTGCAGAATCAGGAGCAACACTATGTACTATCGAACTTATAGAAGTGCACCGCGCAGGCGCGGTTCCGCATGGGGCCGCCTCCTCATGGCAGGCGCGATTGCGCTCTTTTCGCTGATCTCCTACTTTGGTTCCAGGCAGGATAACCCTGTCACCGGCGAAACCCAGTATATCGGGATCACGGTGGAACAGGAGATCGCGCTCGGGGTTCAGGCTGCTCCACAGATGGCAGCCGAGTTTGGCGGCCTCGACCCGGATCAGCAGGCCCAGGCAATCGTGGATGATGTCGGCAATTTGATCGTGCAAAGCTCCCCGGCCGGGGAATCCCCCTACCAGTTTGATTTCCATCTGCTGGAGGACGATCAAACGATCAACGCCTTCGCCCTGCCCGGCGGACAGATCTTCATCACCCGGGCGCTCTACGACAGGTTCCAGACGGAAGGAGAGCTGGCCGGAGTCCTGGGGCATGAGATCGCCCACGTGGTTGCACGCCACTCTGCCGAACATATCGCGAAGGCAAAACTCACCGAGGGCCTGACCGGCGCCGCCGTGATCGCCACGTACGATCCTGATAACCCCGCCAGTGCCGGCTCAGCGCAGGTGGCGGCTTTGATCGGGCAGTTGATCAATTTGAAATTTGGACGGGATGATGAGCTGGAGTCGGATGTCCTTGGGGTTTGTTTTATGAATGATGCCGGGTATGACCCCAATGAACTGGTCAGCGTTATGCAGATATTAGCTGCCTCCCGCGAGGGCGAGCAACCGCCGGAATTCTTCAGTACACACCCGAACCCGGAAAACCGCATCCAGCGAATTCAACAAGCCATCCAGAATATCGATGCATGCCCGTAATGTGAAGCACTCGAGACTCTGAAAATTCACGGCCCGATAGATATTCCCTCCAGCAGACCGGCGGGCAAACACCAGCGCGGAAGGTGGGCTAAAACGATCGATCAAGAATCGATTCAACCCGGCGCGAGTATCCTCCTTGCGGCAGAAAGGATTTGACGATTATGGCAAGAACAAAGAAAGTCAGTGATCTGCAAATCAATGAGGATATGGAGTTCCAGAAGCGTTCCTGGATCATCCAAAGGATCGGGTGGGCAATCTTTACTTTGACCATCCTTCTGGCCTTCTTGGGATTATTTGGGGATGGCCCGCTCAGCAACGCACGAGCTGGGCAGGAGGGGGCATTCTGGTTGGAATACCCACGATTTGGAAGATTTGCGAACGAGTTTCGAATTGAGGCTCATATCGACGAAGGCATAGCCGCAGCTGACGAAATCGGGATCCATTTGGATGCCAGCTATCTGGACGGCATACAGGTGAGCCGGATTACTCCTACGCCCGACCGTGAGTTAAGAGATGCCAACGGGATCACTTATGTGTTTACCACGGATGGACAGAGATCTCCACAGACAATCTATTTCGATGTAATTCCCCAAAAGGTCGGGGTACTGTCTGGAACATTTCAACTCCAGGACCGCGCAGGAGTTCGCTTTTCGCAATTTATTTATCCCTAGGACAATCCCATGTATTGGAGGTAAACATGAATCTGGTGATCCGAGCCCTCTCGGTTTATATCTTTCTCCTGATCCTGATGCGCTTTGCCGGCAAACGTTCTCTGGCACAAATCACAACCTTTGACTTTATCCTCCTCCTGATCCTGAGCGAAACCACGCAGCAGGCCTTGTTAGGCAATGACTTTTCGTTATCGAACGCTTTCTTGCTCATGCTGACACTGGTTATGGCCGAGATCGGCCTGTCACTCATAAAAAGCAGATTTCCTGTTTTGGAAAAATGGCTGGATGGAACGCCGCTTATTATCGTGCAAGATGGAAAAGTATTGGAAGACCGTACGAATTGGACACGCATCGGTCTGGAGGATATTCTTGCCGCCGCCCGCGAATCACACGGCCTGGAGCGATTGGATCAAATCAAATATGCGGTTCTCGAAGCCAGCGGCGGCATTTCCATTATCCCAAAGCCGAGCGCAAAATAACGGCCGCCTCGGGGTGTCGAGACCGATCAGGCGCTCAGGTGATAGGTGTGGTACGAATTCTGGCACGGATTCCCCCAGGCAATGTGCATCTCACGCGCCGTCAGGTCGATCACCAGTGCGGCCAGTGTGCTCTCCCTGTCGAGCGGATCGATCCCCTCGATGTTGTGATTGCAGATCGAGTTCGGCAGGTTGACATGGTCCTTCTGGATTGCCTGCAGGGTCTTGAGGGTATGGGCGGAACTCTGCCGCAATAGGCGGTTGGCCCGGAAATAGCGGACGCGGGAAGAGATCAATTCTTCCGGTTCGTTTTCGATCTCCCGCATGATCTGAGAAAAATAATGGTTGGTGTGCACCATGTAACCATCCTCGCCGTGCAGGATATCGAACTTGCGCGCCGACACCTCGACCGAATAGAGCTCGCCGCTCTCGTGGACAAGCAAATGATTATAGCCTGCGGCCCGGTGAGAGATCAGTGTACGTCCAATGGCGCCCGATAACCTCCTCGCGGCCAGAACTGCGCGCGCGACCACCAGGCGCGGGATGCCGATACGCGAGTCGTTCGGATAGACCGAATCGATGAGCTGGGCAATGCCGTGGGCGTTGAATCCCACGTTTGCCAGCAGCCCACCATAGGTCATGGCGAGGAACGGCGGCTCATCCTTCGGCCTGGCAGAGATAACGTACACATCGTTCTCATCCTCGGGAACCCAATCTTCATTGTGCGCAAGCAGAACGTGACCATCCGCCGTGCGCTGTTCATTGACTGCAAAACTTGTGCAGCGTGTCAGATGGAGCGCATCCATCGTCACGGCTTCCATCGCGTTGAGCACCATCACATCGTCGAACGAGACGCTGGCACCTTCCGCGATCCCCTGCATTTCGTCGATATATTGTGGATAGCGCTCCTCGGCGAAAGGCAGATACTTGCGCGATTGGATCCTTGCCCCCTCCCAGGTCAATCCCAGCGTATCGTAGGACTGCTTGATCAATTCACGCGCGTTCTCGATACTGTGCTGCACCTGCTCGCGGCGCGCCTCCCCGATCTGGCATCCCATTTCGCGATGCGTTCCAGCAACCTCGACGAGCGGCGGTGGTGAATCATGAATGACGGTGTTGGGAACGGGTATCTCTTTTAGTGCCATACTTCCTCTATCATTAACAAGCAATTCGCCCCGGTCTTGCTTCAGGGCGAATTATATCATGAGGGTCTTGGCTCAGGATGCCGGCGGAACCTGGCTCGAATCCGTGGGCGGCGTATAAACGGTCGTGGCAGGAAGCTGTACCAGACGCGACCCGAACCAGGTGAGGACCGCGCCGCCGATCCCCAACAGACCGAGCAGGAACTGGATCAGGCCTCCCAGGCACGGGATCAGACCAAGGCCGCCCCCCACCAGCATGAGCAGGAACGTGCCGAAACCAATCGTCAGCACGGGGGTCCAGACCTGGTTGATAGCCTTGGTGAAGCGCGCCCCGACCTCCGAGCCAAGCGCCACCACGCCAAACAGCCAGGCAAACGCGACAATCAGCGGCGGGAGGATCGTGAGAAAGAGGATCACGCCCAGGAAGAGCGCCAGCAGGCCGATCGCACCGCTCATCAATGGCTGTGAGACGATCAAGGCGCCGGCGCGCTCCAGTTGCGGCTGCCAGAAGAGCGCGATCAGCATGGCAAACGCCGAGACGATGACTGCCCAGAAGAAAACCCAGAACAGGTCAGCAAACGGATTGTAGAAGACGTTGACATTCGGGTTGGGGATATCCGGTACGGCGGGCACATCCGGGATGACAGGCGGGATCCGGCCGTCAGGGAATTCGATATTCGGCGGAACGTTGTTGACTACCTCGCCCTCGATGGTGGCGCCCGGGGCGCGGTCCAGTTGGCCGCCGATCGTGACCACGTCGCCGGCGACAACCGCCGGTTCTTCGAGCCTGACCTGCCCGCCCACGACAAGAACATCGCCCAGTATTTCACCGCTGCTCGTGATCGTGCCGCCGAAGACCACCAGGTTGCCATTCAAGGTAGCGTCCTCTTCAATGGTCACGTTGCCGCCAAAGACGACCAGGTCACCATTGAAGGTGTCATCGCTTTCCAGGGTGAAGTTGCTGCCGAAGATGACACGACCGCCGCCGCCCGGGTTGGGTCCCTGCGCATGCACAGACCCCGCCGGTATGAGCAGCGCAAGAAAGACAAACAGAGTTATAAACTTCAGTGTTATTTTCATAGATTACACTCCTCGCGGAACACGAAGGAACCGCCAGATTGATACGGACCACAAAAGACTGAGCCCCGCCAGCGCCGACAGCAACACCATCCAGGCGAATGGCGAGAGAAAACCGGGGATCACCTGGATCATCACCGAGCCGGCCTGTGCCATTGCCTGCAGTGTGGTGATCAGGAACACGCCCCAATCCACCAGTGCAGAGACCCAGGTCGCGGGCGAGGCGAAGAAAGAGGCCAGATACGGCGCCGCGATCCAGGACAGGAGCGCCAGCCCCCCGGCGATGAACAGGATCGTACCCCAGAACCTTTTCCTGCGTTCCGCGATCTTGCGCGCGGCCAGACGAGCCTGGAAGCGCGTCGTGAACCCCGCCGCCGGTGAGACCCTCTTCACTAACTTCAAGGCCTTTCCCGTTTCGAACAGCGCGGTGCAGTAAGGACAATCGTGCAGATGCGCCTCCAGCTCACGCTTTTGTTCAGGTGTGATGGATAAGTCGTTCAGCAACCAATCTTCAAAAGGCCGGTGTTTCATAAGGCCTCCTTTCGGTGCGAGCGCGCGGCGTTTCTTCCTGCCACATGCCCGCCAGGGCGCGGCGTGAACGGTGCAGGCGGCTCTTGACCGCGCTGACCGTCAGCCGGAGAGATTCGGCGATCTCGATCTCCGAAAAGTCGTACCAGTAACGCAGGACGACCGCGGCGCGGTCGGTCTCGTCGAGCTCCTTGAGCAGAACGTGCAGGCGGTCGCGCTCCTCACGTTTGACGGATTCCGCCTCAGGGTCCGGAGAAGCCGCGTCCGCGATCTCGAAGGTCACGCCGTCCTCGTTCTCCTGGTCCAGCGAGAACACGGAGAGTTTGCGGCGGCGGAGCCGGTCGATGCAGTAATGCGCGGCGATCGAAAGCAGCCATGTCGCAAACGGCCGGTTGCGGTCGTAGCGGTGAAGGTTCTGGTAGGCGCGCAGGAACGCTTCCTGAGCGGCATCCTCGGCGGCTTCCGGTTCACCCAGCATCCGATAACATAAGTTATAGACGTGTGTTTGATGTTCCTCGACGAGCCTGGTAAACGCTTCGTCACTGCCTTGCTGTGCCTGGAGAACCCAGGCAAGTTCGTCGTTCACTCGCGCTCCTTGTACTTTCTATACGCAGAACAGGAAAAAAGGTTGCGCCCCACCCGTCCTTTCCCCATCGGGGACCTTCGGCGGACACCCTACCCAAATACGCACAGGATTCTCGCCATCATGAGCTGAATTATGATCGCGTATTTGGGGAGGGCCGGGGAGGGGTCGGTCAATGCACTTGCCCCTCCCCACTTCCTTCGGGACCGAGAACCTGTCGCCAGATCCCGAGCGAATCAGCTCTGAGGGCAAAGAAGATGGCGATCGCAGTCGTCAGCGGGACCGCCGTGACCAGGCCCAGCGATCCCACCAGGGTCCGCACGATCTCCTCGGCAATGAATTCGAAGTTGACGAGAAAGCCATAATCCCCGCGCCCGAGAGAGAACATGAGCAGCATGGGGAGCGACGCGCCCGCATAAGCCAGCACGAGCGTGTTGACAGTCGCCGCGACATGATCCTGCCCGATGCGCATGGCCGACCGGAAGAGCGGAGCAAATCCGAGCGATTCATTCGCCCGGTGCAGCTCGAAGACGGCCGAGGCCTGGGTCGTGACCAGGTCGTCCAGCACCCCCAGCGCGCCGATGATCATACCCCCCAGCAGCAGCCCGCGCAGGTTGATCTGCGCGTTGAGCATCTGCAGCAGGAACAGGGCATTCTCGTCGCCTGAGCCGGTGAGGCGCGTGAAGACGACAGAGAGCGCGGCCAGCGTTCCGGTGATGAATAGGACCAGAACCATGCTGACGACCGCGGCGTGGGTTTTGAGATTCCAACCGTAGGTCAGGTAGAGCGTCACCGCCAGCAGGAGGACCGAACCGGTGATACTAACCCGCAGTGGATCTTCACCCGCCAGGATATGCGGGATGATATAGCCGATAATGACAGTCAGGCTGAACGCCATGCTGAGAAGGGAGCGCAGTCCCTTCCAGCGGCTGATGATAAGGATAGTGGCGACGAAGAGGCCGGCTAGCCAGAGGAGCGAGCTCGTTCGGACGAAATCCACAAAGTAGACGGTAAGCACTCCATCGGGCCGCGCCCCCACGGTGACCAAAACCTCGGCTCCAGATTGAAGATAAACGGCGCTCGAAAGCACTTGCCGGCGGCCGTAATCCATCTCCATGACGATGC
>DASTFG010000229.1:0-3984 GCA_035708785.1 Anaerolineales bacterium | reverse complement strand
TCTGGCCCCTGTTCACGATGTTGCTGAGTTGCGCGCCGGCCTTATTCGTTGCAATCTCCGGGCCCCAGCCGCCGAAGGGATTGACTCTCCGGAATTCGGCATGGAAATAGCCAGCGTCCTGCGGCAGATCTTCAGCCGTTTCATAGTCTATATAGAAATACTGGGTGTGCGGCTCATCGCTCTCATTGACCAGCTCCACAACGGCGCGCTCGCGAAAAGGCATGGGCACATAGCAGTTCAACGCGCAGCCTTTATTGAACTGGTACGGAAATTGGGTGGAGGCCGAGAAGAGCAGGGATTGGTAGGATGCCACCAGCCCGTGACCCAACCCGAAGAAATCGCCGAGCGGAGAGAGGATACTCGGCTTCTTGGCGTTGTCCCACGTGATCCGCAGCAGGCATTCGCGGTAGTGATTCGGTTGCGTCATCCAGATGTGTGTGATTTGTCCCGGACCCCGGATATCCGCCAGGACCTGTGCACTTCCTGGCTCGATCGTCCAGGCGTCCGCGTTCCGCCCGCTGATATCCCACGAGGAGACGCGGCCCGTCTTTCGGTTTCTGATCCAGCTGAGGTCATGCAACATCTACACCACGCTCTCCGCGACCTGTTCTCCGTACCCCAGCAGCGCCTTGACCATCTCCTGCGTCCGACCCTCTGCGTAGACTCTCAGGACCGGTTCGGTGCCTGATGGCCGGATTAACAGCCACGAATCGTCGGCCATGATGTATTTCACGCCATCCCGCTGGCTGATCTCGGAGACCTTCTCGCCCCCGATCTCTGCCGGAGCCCGTTTCGTCAGGAACTCGGTCATCTCGGCCTTGGCCACCGGGCGGCTCAGGCGCAGGTCCCTGCGCTCGTAGAAGGCCGGTCCCACATCCTTCAGCAGATCCTCCACCAGCTCGTGCATTGTCTTGCCCGATTCTGCGATCATCTCCACAAGCAGCAACCCCATGATCGGCCCATCCCCTTCGGGGATGTGACCCTTGAAGGAGATGCCGCCCGACTCCTCGCCGCCGATCAATACGTCTTCGCTCATCATGTAATCGGCGATGTGGTTGAAGCCAACCGGCGTTTCATATAACTTCAGTCCATAGCGATTGGCCAGGCGGTCGATCATGCGCGTGGTGGATACGGTCCGTACGACCGCGCCCGTCCAGCCGCGTTTCTCAACCAGATATTTCAGCGAAAGCGACATGATCTTATGCGGATCAACAAAGAGGCCCCGCTCGTCCATCGCGCCGATGCGGTCGGCGTCGCCGTCGGTCACGACGCCGAAATTTCCCATCCCCGAGCTGACGGCAGAGGCCAGCGCGCCGAGATATTTGGAGATCGGCTCGGGATGGACGCCGCCAAAGCCGGGATTCATCTCGCCCCGGATTTCTGCGATCTCACAGCCTGTGCCCTGCAAAAATGATTTGATCACCCCGCGCCCGGAGCCGTACATAGCGTCCACCACGAAGCGCTGCGGGTTATCCGCGATGACATCTGTTTTGATCAGCGTTCTCAGGTGGTCGAAGTAAGCGGGCAGCGGGTTGAACTTCTGAATCAGTTTGGCTTCACGCGCCTTGTTATAGTCCATCAGATTGGGACCGCGTGCCTGCGCTTCGTTATCGCTGATATATATTTCCACGCGGCGGCATTGTTCGGGCAGCGCCGACCCGCCGAACGCGCTCTTGAGCTTTAGGCCGTTATAACGCGGCGCGTTGTGCGAGGCAGTGATCATCACGCCTGCAATTGCATTCTGATGCTTGACCGCGTAGGAGATCGCGGGCGTGGGCGCATCGGATTGGGCGAGCAGGACCGTAAAGCCGTTCGCCGCCAGGACGCGCGCCACCTCGCCTGCGAACCTGTCGGAAAGGAAGCGCGTATCGAAACCCACCACGATCTTGCGGGCGTCAGGAGCCTGACCATTACCGTTCCCGGACTTATCCCAATGGTCGGACATGACCGCGTCTGCAATCGCCTGCGTGACGATGCGCAGATTGCCAAAAGTGAAGGTGTCTGAGATGACGGCTCTCCAGCCGTCGGTTCCAAAATGAATCGGCATGCTTGTTCCTTTGAAGAGTGAATTGTTCTAGGTAGAAGGTCTCAAGGCACTGGCGAAGGCTCTCAGTCCGCAGCCGGCGTGGCAGTCTGCAAGACCGTCTGGATCATCCATCCCTCCACACGCACATCGTTGACCGTTGTAAACACGTGCACCCAGACCACGCCGTTGACTTCCTGCAGGTCGTCCGGGACGATGGTCACCACGGAACCGTTGCTCAGTGTAGCCAGTACCAGGCCGCCAGGATTTTCGCGGATGAATGCGCCGCCGCCTTCCGAGGCCCGGATGATGGCAAGGATGGGGGTCGGCTCGGCGGTGATGGTTATCGTGGGCGTTTCCGTGGCAGGCAGGGCAGCCTGTGATGGGGTGGCTCTCGGCGTAAGGGTTAGACTTCCGGTTGGGACGCCGACGATGGCGGTCCCCAGGTCCGGTCGAGGTGAGCCTGTCACAGTGGCAGCCGGCCCGGCGGTAGGTATTGTCAGGGTAGCCGTGGCAAGCCCGCCCTGAGACCGATCGAAGAGTCCGGACGTAATCAGATCCGCCTGCTGCATCGTCCAGTTCGCCAGGCCGGTCAGCGAGACCAGGACGGCGAGGAGCATGATGAAGATGAGCCCCGTGAAGAGGATTCCGCCGGTCGAGCTCGGATAGAAACGTAAGAAAAAGAGCGTGAGAAGCCCGAAGAGAGTTGCCCAGGCCAGGTGGGTGAGAAAGACAAATACACCCTGTGGCCACAGGCCTTCGACAGCACTGCCCATGCCAAGGCCGGCCGCGCTCAATGGGAGAAAGAGCTCATAGGCAAGCAGAACACTCGGGAGATAGGGACGGTTTTCTGAACGGACAAAGGAGATTGTAATGAGGATTGCCCCGATGGCAAGGACAACCAGGTCCAGCCACCACAGGCGGCTGTGGGTGAATGCTTCGTTGAAATTCAGCGGTTGAAAATTGCGCGATACAAAACCGGCGATCCATCCACCCATAAAGATGAGCAGTGCACTGATCAGGATGGCAACGAAGGTCTGTGCGAAGAGGCGGGGCGCACCGGCCACGATCCCGAGCGCCATGCCGATCCACGGGGTTAACAACGGTGCGACGAGAACCCCAAAGATCAGCAGGGCCTGCGCATTGAAGACATAGCCAAGCCCCAGGATGGCCCCAGAAACGAGAGAAAATACGAACAGCTCATAAGAAGGGAAGGCGCGGCGGGCCAGCTGCTCGAAGAGTGCAGCCCGTTCTCCCTGGTCCGTTGGGAAATAAGCGCGGCGCTGGGCGCGGCGCCTGCGGGCGCGGGCGGAGACAAATTCCTCTGCGGGTCCGGGATTGGGCTGTGTGGTAGGTTCCGTATAGTTCATGTTCTCAGACTTGCCATGATCACGTTTTCAATTATACACGTTGACATGTGTTCCCCATCGAATATGATCCCGTCCGCACGACCGGCCCCGTAGCTCAATGGCAGCGCAAGCGACTCTTAATCAATTGGTTGAGCGTTCAAATCATTCCGAAGTCACCAAAAATCGAAGTTCGATTGTCAAAATCAGCCTTTTTGATTCTAAATCACTAAATACAGATCCTCCAGACGCCTAGAATCTGGTCCTCCGTGACCCCAGGCGGGCAGACAGCGGAAACAGGCTTCTCGGCGCCTGCCGTTTCACCTCAACCTCAACAAAGTTTGTGCTCTGTAAGCCGAATTGTGGAATTATCACTGTTACAGGGCCGTAAGAAATTTTTAAGAAGTCATAGAGAAATTCTTAAGAAGACTGAGGTAGTATGTAAATAGGAGATTAACACCACCTTTCATCCATATTTCTTGCTCGTGCGGCATTTCCTGAAGAATTGTTTATGGCGGTGAAACAAGATAATAATTGTTCGCCATTGATTTATTTAAATCATTGTTAAGGTTTGAAGCCCTTGTTCCTGTTTGCTGTACTATGATGCGTGCGCAG